>NZ_JAWPOL010000050.1:0-15066 GCF_033391095.1 Vibrio sp. Vb0667
TGTTTTGATTGATACAACATCACAGCTTGCATACACGAATCTCGCTGCTCTTTAGAAAGTGTTGTACCCTCAGGCCATCTTCCCGTTTCTACTGCATACACTAAGCGATCATAAACTTCTGGAGTCATCGCTTGTAATAGTTGTTCTGCGTCCATAGTGTACCTTCTTATTACATTCTATTTACAGAACATAACGGGTTAAGAAACTGAGTCAAGAATACGAAAATGAATTGGTGTAACGGATCACAAGCAAAGCCATGAAAAGAACAAACTGGTTACTTCTCAGCCTCGCATGTTTTGCGCTATCGGGCTGTTTTGAAGGTAACGTGACAACCGAAGAGTTGTGCCAAAAAACACCAGAGCTGCGTTGCGAGCAGCTCAATATGGATGACGGCCAATGTCGAATTCCAAGAACAAATTTGGTTTGGCATCGGTTTGAGCAATTGAAAAACCCATCAGAGGCCAACCAAATCATCGAATACGGTCTGGTCGCTGAATATAGGAAATGCTTAGAACTCGCCTCCCAGATCACCCCTATTGATCAAAGTGCTCTCAAAAGACAACGCTTTAATGCATTGGTACACAGTATTGATGAGCTAGAGCGCATCGTAAACGAGTTAAAAGGCTCAGAAGACCCGGCTACTTTGTATTTCTTATGGTCTCAAACGGGAGATACTCAAGCTCGGCGCGCATTTTTACAAATGGAAGGGTCTCCCCAATTAAATAATGCTGAGATGCAATATGCATTAGCCACTTTTTATACCAACCGAGATACCAAGAAAACCCTGGAGCTTCTTAATAACGCGTTGTCTTTATCTGATGAAGACAACATCAATCCGGTCATTCTCAAGTCAATGGCAAGTATTCATCAGGGGCTTGGAGACAAAGAGCAAGCGTATCTATGGGCAATGGTCGCGAAGAGATTCGACGTACTGCTTGCTGATGAAAAGCAGCTCCAACGTATGTTCAATTTCAGTCATCCAGAGCGATATAAGCAGTTGGATGAATTAGCCGAATCGGTGGCGAAAGCCATAGAGAAAGGTATCTATTCCCCAGCAATGATACCCAGTGAGATATAAACGAAAAACTCCCGCAATGAGCGGGAGTTTTTATTTAAGTCGAGCGACACTCAGATCACTGTTGAGCATGAATCATCCTGAAAGGATAAAACAATCTCGAGCACAATTTTGTCGTTATTATTCTGATTTGTTGAAAATTAACGACACAGAATTAACACAAAAACGCTCTCCTGTGGTCTGTGGACCATCTTCAAAAACGTGCCCTAGATGGCTATCACACGTTGCACAACGAATCTCTGTACGTACCATTCCGTGACTTAGATCTTCTAAATAGCGCACCGCTTGATCGTTGATAGGCGCATCAAAACTTGGCCATCCGCAGCCAGAGTCATACTTGTTATCAGAGACAAAGAGAGGGGCATTACAACAAGTACAAGCATAAACACCAGTTTCCTTATTATGCAGTAGCTTACCGCTGAAAGGAGGCTCTGTACCTTGCTCTCGGCAAACACGGAACTCTTCATCAGACAGTTGCTCACGCCACTGTTCATCTGACTTCGTCACTTTTTTCCCGCTTTGTTCCACGACTTTCGGCTCCTTATTTACTGTTCTTGGTATTGACTTTTTTAGCAAAAAACTTGCTTCTCTTAACAGTTGTAGCACATACTTTCTCACCAGGACACCATGCGTAATTAATTTGATAAGAGCACTTATCTCACCAGTTATATTACGCCAACTGGGCTACAGAAGAATCAGTTAAAAGTTTAAAAAACGTACATTTGCAAAGAATTGTTAAAAAAAGCGTCGCTTTTTTTTGACTTTAAACAAGTTAAGTCCGATTATCACTTGCAGATGTTTACTGGATTCTGTAATTTTACTACCAGTTATCTTTAATCAGAAATTAAGTTGTGGAGCAACTATAATGACTATCAAAGTAGGTATTAACGGTTTTGGCCGTATCGGTCGTTTCGTATTCCGTGCAGCGCAAGAGCGCAACGACATCGAAGTAGTAGGTATTAACGACCTTATCGATGTAGATTACATGGCATACATGCTTAAGTATGACTCAACTCACGGCCGTTTCAACGGTACTGTTGAAGTTGAAGGCGGTAACCTAATCGTTAACGGTAAAACTGTACGTGTTACTGCAGAGCGCAACCCTGAAGACCTAAAATGGGACGAAATCGGTGTTGACGTTGTAGCTGAAGCAACTGGTCTTTTCCTAACTGACGAGACTGCACGTAAGCACATCACTGCTGGCGCGAAAAAAGTTGTACTAACTGGTCCTTCTAAAGACGCTACTCCAATGTTCGTTAACGGCGTAAACTTCGACACTTACGCTGGTCAAGACATCGTTTCTAACGCTTCTTGTACTACTAACTGTCTAGCGCCTATCGCTAAAGTTCTTAACGACAAGTTCGGTATCGAATCTGGTCTTATGACTACAGTTCACGCAACTACAGCAACTCAAAAAACTGTAGATGGTCCTTCTGCTAAAGACTGGCGCGGTGGTCGTGGTGCTTCTCAAAACATCATCCCATCTTCAACTGGTGCTGCTAAAGCTGTAGGCGTTGTACTTCCAGAAGTAAACGGCAAACTAACTGGTATGGCTTTCCGCGTACCAACTGCTAACGTTTCTGTAGTTGACCTAACTGTTAACCTAGTTAACGGTGCTTCTTACGAAGACATCTGTAAAGCGATGAAAGAAGCTTCTGAAGGCGAACTAAAAGGCGTTCTAGGCTACACTGAAGATGCAGTTGTATCTCAAGACTTCATCGGCGAAGTTTGCACTTCAGTATTCGATGCTAAAGCTGGTATCGCACTAACTGACAAATTCGTTAAAGTTGTATCTTGGTACGACAACGAAATCGGTTACTCAAACAAAGTTCTAGACCTAATCGCTCACATCTCTAAGTAATTAGAAAGTTAGCAATTAGCGAATAACTTCGTTAAAGAAAAGGCGGCTCTAGAGTCGCCTTTTTTGTATCTGGAATTTGAGAGAATGCAGGCTCGATGTTGCATTTAATGTGCGAAGCGCGTCTAAAAGCTCTCCCCAGCGATAGGAAACTACACATGGATTTAAAAACTCTCCCAGCCCTAACGGTGCTATCTGATAACGTCACTATCGTTGAAGTTGATCAGATAAAAATCGTCCGCGTGATTCATGACAAAGCAACGGCAGGCATCTCGCTATACGGTGGTCATGTCGTGTCGTTCACGCCTGAAGGTCAAGAAGATCTGATCTGGATGAGCGAAAAAGCTGTCTTCGATGGTAAAGCTGCTCTTCGCGGTGGTATTCCGGTTTGTTGGCCTTGGTTTGGGCGTATTGCTGCTCCAGCTCACGGCTTTGCCCGCACCGCAGAATGGGAGTTGGTTGAACATCGTGAGAACCATAACGGTGTGATTGTTGAACTTGCTCTGTTCCCGACAGAAGAAATCCACGATATTTGGCCCCATATGTTTGACGCTCGTTTGGTGATTGAAGTGGGCGATGAGCTAAAAGTGACGCTCAAAGTCATGAACATTGATGACGAGGCTTGGACCTTCTCTGGCGCATTACATACTTACCTAAACGTTGGAGACATTAAGCAAGCACAAACGACAGGCATGGGTGCCGAGTACATTGATAGCTTGAAAGCGGATGCGGTATGCCAAGGTGGTAATGTTCTACAACTAACTGACACCATTGATCGCGTTTACACGCAACCAGAAGCGAAAATTTTGGTAAAAGACCCGGTATTGGATCGTACGCTAAGCGTACACAACCAAGGCCACAACTCAGCAGTATTATGGAACCCTTGGGCAGAAGGTGCGCAAAGCATGGGTGACATGGCTGACGATGGTTATCAAACCATGTTGTGTGTGGAGTCTGCTGTTCATGCACCAAGTATTGAGCAAGGTCAAACGCTCCAACCAGGTGAGACACATGAACTTGTCACTGTCATTTCAGCGCAGTAAGAATCACCATATAAAGGCCGGGGATACCCGGCTTTTTTTGTAATAAAAGCTCTGCTTAGATGGTCCTATCTTTACTAACTTATTGGTTACTGGTCACTTTTGACGGTTTCATTAATAAATATCAAAAAAATTGATCATATAAACCGATAGCATACCGACACAAAACTCATAAATAATAAAAATATCAGGAATTAGTCTATGTTAGAGAGATACCGAAATCAAAGTGTCGGATTCCAGTTGAAACTGGTGATCACTTTGTGTCTATTCATTGCTTTCAGCAGTATTGCAGCGCTTGTTTACCGCAACGCTTCCGATGTTCTATTGGAAAGCACACTGAAAGAACACCAATCTAAAGTAGAATCAATGGCAAAAACCATTGCTGGCCAATTCGATGCTTACCTGCACACCGCTAAAGTCCTCGAATCTACTTTTCGCAATGGCTACCTTGCCGGTGTCTATGTCGAAAATTACACGGTTGACTTCATGGGACATGAAGTACCAAACATCACTCAATACAGTGAAAGCTTAATTAATGACACCAAGTTGGTCGACAGTTTCACACGTGATACCGGCGCTATAGCAACGCTATTCGCACCATTGGGTGACGACTTTATTCGGGTGTCCACCTCCCTAAAAGATCCACAAGGTCAGCGAGCGGTCGGAACCACGCTAGGCATCAACCATCCTGGTTATCAGCAACTTAAAGCAGGACAACCGTATTACGCTCAAATTAAATTGTATGGCGAGCGCTACATTACCTACTATGCCCCAATCAAAGATGCGACAGGAAAGGTAGCAGGCCTATCGTTTATTGGCTTACCAGTAGACCAAGCGACACAAACCTTATTCGATGCACTCGAAGAGATAAAATGGGGCGACACTGGTTACACCATTATCGTTGATAACGACGACAACAATCTTGGTAAATACCTACTTCATCCAGCAAAAAGCGGCTCAGATTCGTCAATACTAGAAGTCGCCGACTACAATGGTCACAAGCCTTTTGGTCAGATTTTCGAACAATCTAGTGGATTAATTCGCTACCCTTTCGAGTACCAAGGTAACGTAGGCGAAAAGTATCTTGTCTACACAGAGGTTCCAGGTTGGAATTGGAAACTGCTAGGCGGTACGTTTATCAAAGAAGTTACAAAAGGTAGCGACACGCTTCTCACACTCATTGCCATCATTTCTTCGGTAGCGGCAATCATTACTTTTGTTGTACTGACGCTTTTCTTGAATCGCAGCTTACAACCTCTCACGACTCTAAACTCATACATGACTCGCTTAGCGGGCGGCGAAGTCAGCTTGAACATTCCAGCGTCTCGTAAAGCATCAAAGAATGAAATTACGAACCTGAGCTCGGGTGTCGCCAGTATGGCAAGTCAGCTCAATGAACTCGTTGGTAAGATCCGTTCAACAAGCGACTTAGTGGAGAGCAACTCCACCAGCGTTGCCAACGATGCACATAGCAATTTGACCCAAGCCGACCGACAACAACAAGAAGTCGAGCAAGTTGTGATAGCGATTGAAGAAATGGCCTCTTCCGCTCAATCTGTCGCACAACAAGTCGAAAGCATTGCGGAAAACGTACGCTCAGCAAATACTGATAGTCAATCTGGTCTCGCGATTGTTGAAGGCGTATGTATCGACGTTGCTCAACTTAACGATCAATTGGATCAATCAGCAACGGCTATCGAGCAAGTAAATCGCGATAGCGAGAGTATTCAAACCGTCACTAAAATGATTGATGAAATTGCTGAGCAAACCAATTTACTTGCCTTGAATGCCGCCATTGAAGCAGCACGAGCAGGTGAGCAAGGCCGTGGCTTCGCAGTTGTAGCAGATGAAGTGCGCACACTTGCGCACCGAACCCAAAGCTCAGTTCAGGATGTCGTGGAAATTATCGAGAAACTAAAAGGGTCGACTCATAATGCAGTTAATATGATGACAGACAGCCAACGCAGTGCAAACCAGGTCTTGGACAAAGCACAAGACGCGGGCACAGCATTAGAAGCCATCGCAGTACAAGTGCAGTCGATAGCCTCTCAAGCCGACGCCATTGCAGCGACTTCAGAAGAACAAGCTCAAGTTTCACAAGAAATTGCAGCAAATGCCCATTCTATCAGTGAACTTAACCGAGAAAGCCGCAACACGAGCGCAAAAACCTCGCAAAGTGCCATTGAACTTCAACAACAAGCACGAAACTTGAAAGAGCAAGTCGACTTCTTCCACTAATACTTAATAAGAGCCGACCCAGTCGGCTCTTTTTGTTTCACTTGAGACCATGCTTTTTGATAGAATTTGCCGCCCTACTTTCTGTTCGAGATCGTCATGAACTATCAATGCCCTCTATGCCACCAAGCTCTAGCGTTAAATGAAAAAACGTTTAAGTGCGAAAACAATCATCAGTTTGACTTAGCAAAAGAAGGCTACGTTAACTTGATGCCAGCGCACCACAAACGTTCTAAAGATCCTGGTGACAACAAAGAGATGATGCAAGCTCGTCGTCGATTCCTTGAAGGAGATTACTACAACCCAATGCGCCAAGAAGTGGCGCAGCTGTGTGCAACATACACTGAGGGGAGCACCCATCAATTATTAGATATTGGTTGTGGTGAAGGTTACTACACAGATCAAGTACAAAAGACGATAGAAACACAAGCGAACCATGCCACGATTTATGGCTTAGACATTTCCAAAGTTGCCATTCGTTACGCGGCGAAGCGTTACACGCACTGCAACTTTAGTGTGGCTTCTAGTCACCGACTTCCCTTCGCAAATGAATCCTTAGATGCCATTTTGCGCATTTATGCCCCGTGTAAAGCTGAGGAGCTGCAGCGCGTTGTAAAAAACGACGGCGTTGTTGTCACGGTTACTCCTGCTAGTCGCCACTTATACCAACTGCGTGAGCGGATTTATCAAGAAGTTCGTCTTCACAATGAAGAACCAGAACATATTGAAGGGTTTGAATTAGAGCACCAGCAGCATCTTAACTATGTTATGGACTTGAAAAACGGAGCCGCAGTCGATTTATTGCAAATGACGCCATTCGCATGGAAAGCAACCGATGCTCTTCGTGAAGAGTTGAAATCCGCTACACTTTTCCAATGTGAGGCTGATTTTATGTTGCGTGTATATCGCAAAAAAACACTCAATTAATACGTCAAAAAAACAACAAACGCAAATAGTTATCATTTATATTGATTCATTGCTCAGCCTCCATTAATATCATCCGGACATTTTTGGAGGCTTTTCAATGCGCTTTTCTACTTTGAGCTTGCTCTTTGCAGGCTTACTTACTGGTTGCTCTTCATATACGCACACCAACTCTCACGCAACCTCAGCGGAAGTCACTAGTTTTTACGACTACCAACTATACACCCCTTCTGGCGAGCACATCGCTCTAAGCAAACTGCCAATTGAGCTGCAACAAGCAGATGTCATTCTTATTGGTGAATGGCACACACACGCCGGCATTCATCGCTTTCAAACCGATATGCTCAAACAACTTACGTCCTACGACCGCTCACTCGCGTTATCTATGGAACAATTTACCCGCGACAAACAACCTGTTGTTGACGCTTACCTACGTGGGGAGATCGGCGAACAGTACTTAATGAAACAAGCCAACGCTTGGCCCAATTATGAAAGCGACTATCGCCCTCTCGTGGAGTTTGCTAAGCAGAAAAATCTCCCGGTCATTGCAGCAAATGCACCAAAGAGCATTGTCCGATGCATTGGTCGACAAGGGCTAGATTACATTAACAAGCTCGATGATGATCAGCGGATGTTCATTGCACAAGCCATCAACACTGGTAGTAGTCCGTACAAAGAAAAGTTCATGGCATCCATGCATCACGGTAAGCCAGAGCAGACGGAAAAACAGTTTGCAGCTCAAGTTACTTGGGATGAAACTATGGCGGAATCTATCGTTAGCTATCTAGACGACAACCCAGGCGCTCAGATTGTCCATGTTGCGGGCAAGTTTCACACCGAGCAAGGGTTGGGTACGGCAGCATCAATCTTAAGCCGCAACCCGAGCTTAAAAGTGGTTGTAATTAGCCCAACAGATAACGTGCTTTCTGATAATACAGACTATCAGTTAGAGGTTCTCGCACCACCAGTACGGTATGTACAAGATGCTCACCGCATGGCGGCATATCAACATCTAACTAAACGCAATAACGATCTTCAATGTAAGTAGCTGGTCTTCAATTTAAGTTACTACCTTGCCGTTGCGTTGCATCATCACACCGCTTCGAGTTCATAGAGTGACAAGGGTCTGCTTCCTGCTGGTCTATTTTTTGCTAATGATCACCAGTAGAAACTAGAAGCGGCAAAAGCAGACCTGTTTTTATCCAAATAGCTTCAGAAATAAACTTTGCCGCCGATAAAAATATAACTGCTTTTTACCCGCACTCAGTGACCGAGTGTCGATGTTCCAAGGAGTATTCGATGAATCCAGTAGGAAGCACTTCTGTTAATAGCTATGCCAAACAACCTGTCGCCTCTAAACAAGCAAGTATTGCACAAGAAGAAACTAGTGCTTCGCCGCTGAAAGTCGAACACAATAAGGTGACGCTTTCGACCGAAGGCAAAGCGCTACTTGCCGCTCTGCAACAAATCGAGCACGACAGCAAAAAAATAGAAGCAGAAGATAAATCTGTTGGTGAAAAGGTCGAATCTTTCACGCATGGTGCGCTTGGCATGGATCACCCTGATAAAATCGAGAAAGAAGAGGATGGCTCATATTCTGCGGGTCAATACCTGTCTGCGGCACTTACCGTTGGTGGCATCATATTGGCATTAGTCTGATAACCAGTCTGATAATCGTCACGACAACAAATCCTATTTGAACCAAACACTTACTGCAGCCCATAATTTAATAAGCCAAAGAACGATATGATGCAAACGTAAGTGAATTCGACCGCTCTTGTGGCCCGATAATACATGCTCGTTTATTGCTCCCTAAACTAGGTTTCTTGTGAAGGCACTGAATGGATAACTTTAGTCCATGCTTTCAACTCCTAAGCGTAATCCAAGCCCACGTTTGTGGGCTTTCTTCTTTCCAAACTAACGAACGTTAGAGAGCGACTCATTTTTTCTGCAAAACCAAACAAAAACGACAATTTGGTTAAACTTTTATTACCGACACAAAACTTTCATAAATCATTGCTTTAATGCCTGCGCTTTCAATAAACAAGGAAAATATAATGAAGCGCTTAGTATCTCCAATCGTTACGGCAGTGGCTGCATCTACCCTCTCTTTCAACGCACTCTCAGCTGAAATCAAAAACGTCATTTTGATGATCGGCGACGGCATGGGTCCTCAACAAGTAGGTTTACTCGAGACCTACGCAAAACACGCACCTAACTCGGTTTACAAAGGCGAAAGCACAGCATTATACAAACTCGCTCAAGAAGGTGTGATTGGATCATCACTGACCAATCCAGAAGACGCAATTGTCGTCGACTCTGCGTGCTCAGCTACGATGCTAGCGACAGGAATCCCTACCGCTTCTGAAGTCATTGGCATTGATAGCCAAGGCAACCATGTCGAAACTATTTTGGAAAAAGCCAAAAGTAAAGGTAAGGCAACAGGGCTCGTCTCTGATACACGCATGACCCACGCAACGCCAGCAGCATTTGCCGCTCATCAACCACATCGTTCACTAGAAAACAGTATTGCGGCGGATATGCTCGAAACTGGCGTAGACGTGATGATGTCTGGGGGACTTCGTCATTGGATTCCAAAGTCGACAAACGACAAGGGAGAGACATACGAGCAACTTGAAAAGCTCACTCAAGGTAATGTCTACCTAAAATCGAAACGCAAAGACGAACGCAACTTGCTTGCCGAAGCGCAAGACCAAGGCTATAGCTTAGCTTTCAGCCGCGATATGCTCACACAAGCTAAAGGTGACAAATTACTTGGACTTTTTGCTTACTCGGGCATGAACGATGGTATTGCCTACAGTCAAAGCAAAAACGATCCAAAACGCACGCAGCCATCGCTGAAAGAAATGACCACCAAAGCAATCGACATTCTTTCAAAAGACAAAGACGGTTTTTTCTTGATGGTTGAAGGCGGCCAAATTGACTGGGCTGGCCACAGTAACGATGCAGGTACGATGCTGCATGAAATGCTTAAATTCGATGAAGCGGTAAACTCAGTTTATGAGTGGGCAAAAGGCCGTGATGACACCCTGATCATTGTTACTGCTGACCACGAAACCGGCTCTTTTGGCTTTAGCTACTCATCAGCAAACTTGCCTAAACCACAAAAACGCGACGGCGAAGCATTCAGAAATCAGGATTACGCGCCAAACTTCAACTTTGGTCAGTTCGAGATCCTCGATGGTTTATACAACCAAAAGAAAAGTTACTACGGCATGATCAGTGAATTCCAAGCGCTTGATAAGAAAGAGCAAACTCCAGAGAAGTTTGCGGAAGTCGTGAACGCAAATAGCGATTTTTCGATTACGCCTGAGCAAGCAGAACGCGTATTAGCAAGTAAACCAAATCCATACCGACTCGCTGGACACAAATACTTAAGCGAAGAGAACGTTCCGACAATCAATGACTTTGATGCTTTCTTTCCTTACAACGACCGTGGCAACTTGCTAGCGCGTGAGCATGCAACAAAGCAAAACACAGTATGGGGGACGGGTACTCATACGCATACTCCTGTCAACGTATTTGCTTGGGGACCTGCAGAAACTATCCTTCCAGTATCAAAAATCATGCACCACTCGCAACTAGGCGAGTACTTGAAGCAACAAATTAAATAATCAACTTGCACTTACTTCACAACTCGTGATGTTTCAACGCTCTCGCAAGGGAGCGTTTTTTTATGCATGAAAACAGTTGACGTTTTAAATCGTACACCACAATAATTATGGGTCTTTAATTATATGAATAAAGAAAATGTGCGAAATCTTTGCTAAGCAACCCCAAGACAACTATCAGTTCATCACCCGCTCTATCCGTATTGATGGTCACGCGACCAGTGTAAAACTTGAAGCGAGCTTTTGGACAATTCTTGAGGAAATCGCTAGTGCTCAAAACATGACGGTTCCTAAATTCATAAGCACTGTTTATCAAGAAGCACTCGAATACAATGGTGAAGTGAACAACTTTGCCTCCTTACTCAGATGCGCCTGCCTCACGTACGCTCGCCAACCTCAAGAGACCACTCGTCAAGCACTTGCGCAACTTAACAGTTAATAGCAACCAACCGACCAATAACCATCCTAAGCTATGTATCCGTATTATAACCCCTTGAGCATCTTCTAATTTGTCGTACTAGAGTACTACCCAGACTCCTTTTGAAATCGCTAACCTATGCGGACTATCAAGGAGTACCCATGACAAAAATGATTCACACCATGATCCGAGTAAGTGATCTGGACCGCTCTCTACAATTTTACTGTGACGTACTTGAACTAGAAGTCGCTGATCAATACATCTTTGATGGCTTTTCTCTAACCTATCTAGCCAACCAAGAAACTGGCTTTGAATTGGAACTGACGCACAATCACGACCAAAGTGAGCCCTACACTCACGGCTCAGGCTACGGCCACCTTGCCGTCAGCGTGGAGGACATTGAACAAGCCCACAAACGCATTAAATCTCTCGGCATTGAAACTGGTGACATCAAAGCCTTTGACCATCAACAAAAGCATTTAGCAACGTTCTTTTTTGTAACCGACCCTGATGGTTACAAAATTGAGTTCCTGCAACGCCAAGGGCGTTACCTATAACAAAAAGAGTAAACATTATGATGCACTTGACGGCTACCTTTCATGCACAACCGGGAAAAGAACAAGAGTTGAAAGAGGTACTTACCCAAGCGCTTGAACCTACTCGCAATGAAGAAGGTTGCGTTCGTTATCAATTGTTCCAAGATAAAGACAATGCATGCCACTTCGTTTTTCAGGAGCAATTTAAAGACCAACAAGCATTTGAGCTTCATGGTAAAACAGAACACTTTGCTCTTTTGATTAGCCAGATCGACAACTTGTTAGAATGCGAGCCGAAACTGGTGTTCTTCGACGAACTGTAACAATAACGCTAACCGAAGATCAAAAAAGGCACTCTACCTAGAGTGCCTTTCACTTGTTAGGACCTGTGATTAAGCGTCTTGCTTCTCCACCATATGCAAATGCACATCTTGTTGTGGGAAAGGAATCGAAATACCTTCTCGGTCGAAGCGTAGTTTCACTTCTTTTGTCACATCCCAGTATACATCCCAGTAATCATCCGTTTTTACCCAAGGACGCACAATAAAATCTACAGAAGACGTATTTAATGTATGAACTTTGATCATTGGCTCTGGAGTGCGAAGTACCGAAGGGTGAGAGGTAATGATATCAGACAATACTGACTCCGCTTTTAAGAGGTCATCCGCATAGCCAATGCCAAACACCATATCCACGCGGCGAATGCGTTCATGCGTGACGTTCTTAATAACATCTCCCCAGATTTTGCTGTTAGGAACAATAATAATTTGGTTATCAAACGTACGGATTGTGGTGTTCACCAAACTCATATGGCTTACCTTGCCATCCACACCGCCAGCATACACAAAATCACCAACATCAAATGGGCGATAAATAAGCAGCATCATACCCGCCGCGAAGTTGGATAACGTGTCTTGCAACGCGAAACCAATAATCACACCAGCAATACCGAAACCGGTTAGGATTGGCGCTAGGTTCAAACCAAGCTGAGATAAGCCCACCATGATACCGATCACCCACACGAATTTGCCGGACATCGAGATAAAGAAGTCCTGCATCAAGTGGGAAAGTTTTAAGTTTTTCGATGCAACTGCTTTACGGACGACTTTGCGAGTTAACTTAGCCAGTCCGCGAGCGATCAATAAAATCAGCGCAAAAACAAACAACTGGAAGATATGCTGCGGTGCATTCTCGGCAAACCAATCCAGTGCCGAGTTGGACCAGTGACTCAGTATTGACCACACAACTTTGGTATTCAGTAAATCATGGGTGATATTACCCGTCACTTCAAAAATTTGGCGTTTGTATTCAGACGTTTCTAAACCGACTTTATCACCAATTGAAATCAGGTTGCGTAAGCTTTCTGTCGCAATATTTAGCCTTTGTTTAGTAATGAGCTGACTAAGTTGCAACGACGCTTTTTCCGACTCTGGGCTAGACGAAAGTTGGGAGCCAATGATCTCACTTTGCTGACTCAAGTACTCAATTGAAGCAGACAGTAAGCGCATACGTTTATCAATTTTATCTTTTAGTTCCGCTTCTGCGCGCTCGTTTTGGGCCCCTAGCTCCTTCAACCAAGCGAGATTTTGCCAGCTCGAATCGAAGCTAACATCAAGATAACGCTGTAGCTCTCGATAATCGTTAACAAGAGCAAGCTTCTCTTCATCCTTAGCCTTATTTAAATCCTCGACGACTTTCTTTATTTTTTCCGATAGATAGTTCGTCGCGTCCTCAGAGTATTGTTCTTGTTTTTTAACTAGCAAGATCAGCTTGTCGCGAGAGATAGTTTCACGTTCAATCGCTGACGCTAACTGGCTTCTTAATTCTTCATTCTTTTGGAATAGTTGCAGTTGAAGGGCGTCACGCTCGTCGCCACTCGCTTGCGAGAGGCTTTGGGATAAATCCACAATCTCTCGGTTCAAGTTGTCAATCGAGATTTCGGCAGCAGAAGGCTCTTGGATATCGTCAGTAGCAGTCGCATGAACAGCCATTGGGGAGAACATAATGACGGCAAGTGCGAATAATGTCACCCAAGATGTCAGGCGCAGTTTCTGGGGGAAATGAAACGTCATGTTTACCTCATAGGGAACAATCCTGATCAAAACAATCAGGAATAGAAGTGTAAAGCGTTGAAATCATACTCCTAAGTTTACAACACTAAATAATAAACTGAGCAGCATTTCGTTAGCGAGACGTCAAAGTTGGGAGCCCCAATAGCAAACAAGCCTTTCATTTAATCAATGAAAGGCTTGTTTTTATTCGACTAAGGACGGTTGGGATGATTTAAAATATGGTCTTCCCAATCCACCACATCAATCTCGTAAACAACTTTGTTACGGACACTTTCCCCTGCCGCATGCATTGCGGACTTAGAGCCTGTAATCAACGGATGCCATTCTGGTAAAGGCTGCTTTTCAGCCAACAGACGGTAAGCGCACGTGTGTGGCAGCCAAGTAAAATCGTCGATGTCTTCTCGGGTCAGCTTGGTGCACTCTTCACCCGAAGTGAAACGGTTTGGGTAATCCTTACATGAACACGTTTTACTGTTCAGCCAGCTACAAGCCACATTGGTATAGTAGATTTCATCGGTATCTTCATCCATAAGCTTATGCAAACAACATTTGCCACAACCATCACAGAGAGATTCCCATTCCTCTTCTGTCATCTGCTCTAACGATTTACTTTGCCAAAATGGAGTGCTCATACTTCAGGTCTCACCAAGGGAATTTAGGGGGCGATTTATACTCTTCTCAACGCAAAAGTTCAAGTTTTGAGAAGATCTTGCATCCTTCCCACATAACGGTGGAGATATTCAACTACTTTCGTTTTACTGTTCTATCCTTAAACAAGTTTCCATTACTCAATTGATCAAGAAGGCATTAAGGAGTTTTCATGGGTATTATTTCTTGGATTATTTTGGGCTTAATCGCCGGCGCACTTGCTAAATGGCTCATGCCAGGAAAAGATGGGGGCGGTTGGATTGCAACAATGTTACTTGGTATTGCAGGGGCATTTGTAGGTGGCTTCCTTGGCGGCATTCTCGGTTTCGGCGGAGCAACTGGCGTCAACATTGGTAGTATCATTACCGCAACACTAGGCGCATTTATTCTGTTGTTTGTTTATAACCGTTTCTTAAAATAATCACGATGATTTAAAAGCAAAAAACCAAAAAGGGAGCGTAATGTTAAGCGCGCCCTTTTATTTTTTCTTTCTTCACTCTTCCAATCCACGTCAAAATGACCATAATTGCCCCCTTAATTTTTAAGAGGTTTACATTATGGATTGTCGATTAGGATGTGGAGCGTGCTGTATTGCGCCAAGTATCTCTTCACCAATACCTGGAATGCC
>NZ_JAWPOL010000051.1:0-14501 GCF_033391095.1 Vibrio sp. Vb0667
GTATCAGAGTCCACCACGGTGAACGTCGATGTCACACCAGTGAATGACGCGCCAGTGGCAAAAGATGATACCGCTGTTACTGACGAAGACACGCCAGTGACGATTGATGTCTTGCCAAACGATACTGATATCGATGGCGATACGCTGTCTATCCAATCGGCGTCTGTGCCGAGTGACCAAGGGACAGTTGAAATTGTTGACGGCAAGTTGGTGTTCACACCGGCTGAGAACTTCCATGGTGACGCCGAAATCACTTACACCGTTACCGATGGTGCACTGACTGACCAAGCGACGGTCAACGTCACCGTAAATGCCGTAAACGACACGCCAGTGGTTGAGAGCAGCATTGCAGACCAAACCTTGGCGGAAGACTTTACGCCATACAGCATCGATCTGAATACGGCCTTCAGCGATGTGGATAACGTGGATGGCGAGCTGAGCTTCAGCGTTTCTGGCAACAACAACGTGTTGGTGTCGATTGAAAATGGCATCGCGACCATTAGCCCAACGGCAGACTGGAACGGCTCAGAAGCGTTAACCTTTACGGCGACCGATCCAAGCGGTGAAAGCGTTAGCCAAACGGTGAACTTCACAGTAGCGCCTGTGGCGGACATCGTGGCAGATAAAGCGACGGTTGTGGAAGACACGCCGACCATCATCAAGGCCTTAGGTAACGACACGTTCGAAGGCGACGACAAAGTGGTGTCGCTGGATACCAACAACGGTCCAGCGAACGGCACGGTCTCGGTCAACCCGGACGGCAGCGTAACCTACACGCCAAACGACAACTACCACGGTACAGACAGTTTCACGTACATCGTCACATCTGGGGGCGTCAGTGAATCCACCACGGTGAACGTCGATGTCACACCAGTGAACGACGCGCCAGTGGCGACCAATGACAATGCCGTTACTGACGAAGACACGCCAGTGACGATTGATGTTCTGCCAAACGATACTGACATTGATGGCGATACGCTGTCTATCCAATCAGCGTCCGTACCTGAAACACAAGGCACAGTTGAGATCGTTGATGGCAAACTGGTCTTCACACCGGCTGAGAACTTCCATGGTGACGCCGAAATCACTTACACCATCACTGATGGTTCGCTGACTGACCAAGCGAAAGTAGCTGTTACCGTTAACCCAGTAAACGATGCGCCAACGATCAAGGTCGATGCTGTAGAAAGTATCACTGAAGATGCAGTGAATACCGATACGGTAGTGGCAACGTTGGAAGTCGCTGATATCGACACGCCAGAAGAGCAATTAACCGTTTCTTTAGAAAACAACTCAAACGGCTACTTTGCGCTAGTTGGCGATGAAGTCAAACTGACTCAAGCGGGTGTTGACGCGGTTAACAACGACGAACTCAACCTTAAAGACCTAACGATCAGCGCATCAGTATCGGATGGTGTTAATCCAACGGTTAGCGACAGTGATAGTTTGATTGTGAATCGCGTTAACGATGCACCAACAGTCGACAATGTGATTTCAGATCAAGTGTTAGCAGAAGATTTTACGATCTACACGATTGATTTAAACGACGCATTTAAAGACAGCGACTCCGCATTGAACTTCTCAGTGTCCGGCAACAGCAACGTGTTGGTGTCGATTGAAAATGGCATCGCGACCATTAGCCCAACTGCGGACTGGAACGGCTCTGAAGCGTTGACCTTTACTGCCACCGATCCAAGCGGTGAAAGCGTTAGCCAAACGGTGAACTTCACAGTGGCGCCTGTGGCAGATATTGAATCTGACCGCGCGACGGTTGTGGAAGACACACCAACCATCATCAAGGTTTTAGGTAACGACACGTTCGAAGGCGACGACAAAGCGGTGTCGCTGGATAGCAATAACGGTCCAGCCAACGGCACGGTCTCGGTCAACCCGGACGGCAGCGTCACTTACACGCCAAACGACAACTTCCACGGGGCAGACAGCTTCACCTACATCGTCACCTCCGGTGGTGTCAGTGAATCCACCATTGTTAACGTCGATGTCACGCCAGTAAACGACAAACCTGACAGTGAAGACTTTACGCATGTGGCCGATGATCAGCTTACGCACGTTGTGTTTGATACCGATACGAAGCCTCTGGGTCACGGTGACTCTCAAGATCATATCGCGGATGTTGAAGACGACTTAAAAGGCAACGATCTACATGTCCGAATTACTGAACTGCCAACCTCAGGTACGTTGTTCTTTAAAGATAGTGATGGTGAGTTGCACGAAATTAAAGAAGTAAGCGATACGCTTTATGACAAAGACAGCCTTTACTATGAAGCTGATAATGTGGGTTTCTTATTAGGTATCAAGGATCGCCCAGATACACCAAATAGTTCCGAGTCTACAACAGATTTCAATAATTGGGGGCTAAGTGAGGACGGAGGTCCATCACACTCCCGTACTGAGCATTTAGCAAATGGAGCTTCTATCACCATTTCTTCTGATAGCGGTGAGCTTGCGCAGTACAACCGCCAGGTGTCACACATCGGCAATGGTATCGCTGACAATGATGGGCAGGGTATTGAGAAAGGTGAAACGATTACGATCGATTTGTCTAATAATCCTGTGGGCAGCGTAAACCTTGGCTTAGATGGATTAGGTGGATTGTTTGATTACGGTGATGACAACGCAGCACTTATTACGGTTACATACTTAGATTCAAATAATGTCCAACAGACTCAAACGTTCGAGTTTTTGAAGCCTGAAGGCAACTTCATGCTATTCCAAGAAACAAGCGTTGGTTATGGGAAAGATCTAGCTCTTCCTGAAGGTTCGGTCATTACTCAGTTAGATTTTTCTACGAAAAATGAAGGGAACTGGGAGTTACGTTATGTAGAAGGTGTACCTGCCGAAGACAGCTTTGGATATGTGGCAGTCGACTCTGAAAATGGCGTTAGCGATCCATCTACAGTCAATATCGTTAATGAAATGCTAGATGGTAATATTGCTGAAAATGGGCCAAGCCTGTCTGTGGTCGGTGATAGCGTGACTGAGGGTGACAATGTCACGTTCTCGGTTGTTCTAAATGAAACCACTAGCACTGCCGTTAAGTACCAAGTTGATATGCTTGCTCAAGGTTCTTCAGTTGATAAGAATGACGTAAATCTATCAAATGCAACCTATACAAATGGTGTTGTTTTCTTAGGTGGTTACTTGATTGTTCCTGCAGGTATAAGTAGCTTCGAAATATCGATTCCGACTATTGATGACTTGGTTGTGGAAAGCAGCGAAACGATCGTTCTTGAGATCGGCGGTGAAACGGGGACGGCAACAGTTCTTGATAATGACAGTACAAAACTTAGCGTAGTAGATGCCGGCGATGTCATTGAAGGAACTGACGCAATATTTACCGTTTTACTCTCTAACCCTGTTCAAGAGGCCGTTGTCGTCAATCTGAAGTCAACAACAAATGATAGCTATACTGCGGAAGATGTTGATCTAGGCACTATGGTAGTGACCTATGTGGATACTCATGGTCAAACTCAAACATTAGATATAGCGCCTAATGGAGACGTTACTATACCTCCAGGTGTCGCTGAAATTAAAGTCGCAGTCCCGACCAAACTAGATAATGTCCATGAAGGTGATGAGAGCTTTGGTCTTACGGTTACGGAAATCGGTAGTGTCACCAGTAATGGTATTGCAACTGGTAACGCAAATATTGTGGATTCTGATCCTGCACCTTTAGTTAGTATTAGTGCCGATCAAAATAGCGTAAATGAAGGTGAAACGGCAGGCTTTACGCTGACACTTGATAAAGTTGCAGATGAGAGTGTTACGGTTCATGTCGAATATAGTGGCGTGGCCCAAGATGGAAAAGATTTTGTTGGCGTTCTGAGTGTTGAAGTTCCTGCGGGTCAATCTTCAGCTGCTCTTGACTTACTGACGGTCACCGATGGTATTTATGAGGGCGCAGAATCTTTCACAGTAACCATTAAAGAGGTTGATGGCGCTGATGCGAGCATTGCTTCAAATAACAGCGCAAGTGTTGTGATCGTTGATGCCCAAAGTGCACCGAAAGTGACTATTAGCTCAGATCAATCCTCAGTTGATGAAGGTAGTGATGCAAAATTTATCGTCAACATTGACCAAAAAGCAGATGAAGATGTACTGGTAACATTCACAATCGGAGGGAATGTTGATGACAAAGATTATATTGCTCCAAGTACGTACACAGTCACGATTCCAGCGGGTAAAACGTCGGCGCCGATTGATATAAAAACTCTCGATGATGGTATTTACGAAGATCTTGAAAACCTAACCGTGACTCTAATTGATACGGTTGGTGCAGATTCGACGCTTGCAAGTGACTCGAATGAAGCAACAGTCTCTATTATAGATGCTCAGCACGCTCCAGAGTTTATTTCTGGCGGCGATAGTGCTGGTGACAAACCAAATGATGATGTTTACGACTTCGGGTCAGTTAACGAAAACACGGTGAGTGGGGCCGTTATCGGCACGGTCGTTGCTGAAGATCACGATAATGACGTGCTTGTATACCGCTTTGCAGATGGCTCGAGCACTAATGGTATTTTTGATATCGACCCGACAAGTGGAGAGATTTCATTGAACAAGACAATCGATGATGTTGACTTGGGCGATTATACGCTTCAGGTTGAGGTTATCGATGGAACTGGCGGGATTGATACTGCCGAGGTAAATGTTTCTCTGGTAAATGTGAATGATGCTCCTGAATCTTCGCCTTCAGTGGTTGAGATGAATGAAGATACTCAAGTGATGCTTGATTGGTCATCATTCGGTATTAGCGATGTGGACTCTGATGTATCAGATCTATCCGTCCAAATTACAACGCTTCCTAGCGATGGCTCATTAGAGTACAGAGATTCGCAAGGCGATTGGCAGTCTGTACAAATCGATCAAGTCCTCGATAAATCGCTTTTTGAGGAAAACGGTGTTCGTTTTGTACCTGAATTAAATGAATCAGGCAGTGACAGCTTCGGCGGAAATCAAGTCGGAGATCAGGAATCTAGTTACGCTCAAATTGGTTTTAAACCGACAGATGGGCAGAGCTCTGGTCAAGAGTCGACACTGACAATAGACGTGAACCCTGTAGCTGACAAACCGAACTTAATTGCAGTGACGCCATTAAACTCATTGCCTCAACAAGAGTTTAACGTTACGACATGGAGTAATGTTCAAGTTGGTTCTAGTGATGGTATGGGGGTCAATGGAGAGACTCTAATCTCAGCGATCAACGCTCTTAATGAAGCCGATGGTACTCGATTGAGTTGGGCAAATGTGGAAGATTTAGGGACTCATGCAACCTTGGCAAATGAGGCCGTTCTAGTCACATCTCTTGTTTATCTCGAAGCTGGCTCGAGTTACGACTTTGTCGGTCAAGCCGATGATAGCCTTGCAATCAAGTTGGGTGGTACGTTACTTGATCAAGCTCGTTGGGGGAGCGACAGTGGTGATATTAAGGGAGCTAGCTTTACCCCTTCGGTATCTGGCTTTTATCCAATTGAAATTTATCACCATAACCAAAGTGGTCCGGGTAACTTTAATGTGGATGTATCCATTAATGGACAAGCGCCTGTCAACCTGAGCAATAGTAGTCTTTACGTAGTTAGTGATGAAAGTGCACTAGAAGCAACTGATATCAGAACGTCTGAACTACAAGAAGTTAATGGTGTTGCGTTTTACGAAACATACCAGCTGAACGAAGGGTTACAAGATACAGCGATACCGCTCTCTGAAATTAAAGCAAGCTTAAATGATACAGATGGCTCTGAATCACTTAAAGTCACGCTAACTGGCTTACCTGTAGGTGCGATCCTTTCAGATGGAAATAGTTCTATTACTGTCGCAACTATTGATGAAGAACTGGACGTGACAAGTTGGGCATTAGATGCACTTACTGTGACTCCACCTGCGGGCTCCCATGATGACTTCACTATCAATTTGACTGCAACGAGTACAGAAAGCTCGAATGGTGATTCAGCAGAATCTAACTTGGCGATCAATGTTGTAGTACATGAGAACTTACCGACGGAAACGGAAAGTGATTTGGGCGAAACCATAGAAGACAATACTCTACAAGGGAATGTATTGCTTAATGACTCTGACGGCGACAATATTCTGATGGTAGATCATCTTACTATCGATGGTGCTGATTACGAGGTAGGCGAAAGTGTTTCTTTGACTAGTGGTACGTTACTAGTAAACCGAGATGGTAGTTACATATTTGAACCTGCTGAGCATTGGTCAGGTGACGTTCCATTAATTAGCTATACCACAAATACTGGCGTAACAAATACACTTGATATCAATGTTGTTGCTATCGCAGATGCACCTACGATCACGATCAATGTTGGCGACTTAGTTAAACGAGATGCTATTGATCCAAACCATCACTTAGCTACATCGGCAATAAATAATACCAATACCGAAAATGAGGCTGTCGCAGCCAACCTTGGGTTGGATAATGCAGTACCTAAAATTAATACACACGCTGGTGTTGTGTTGGGAGTCAATACTGACTTAAGTGACACCGACAGCTTGTTTGTTGGGACAGATTTCAACGATGTATTCTATGGTGGCGGTGGCGATGACGTATTTGTTGGCGGTGGTAACAATGATACGTTTTATGGTGATGACGCGACCAGTCTTACTCTGCATGATGGTAAAGATACAGTCTACTTAACAGGGAACTTTGATGACTACAAAATGACCTTCAAAGACGATCATGGAGGTAAAGTTCCATATTGGATTTTATTAGATAGTCGTTCTATCGATTCGGTAAACGATCATACAGGTAGTGATGACCGAGGTGATCATTTATATGAAATTGAACGCGTTGTTTTTGCAGACAAAATTGTTGATTTGAAACCTGATGGCACTTATGAAGTGCTTCAAGATCGCTGGATTTCGGTCGATGTGGATGTTGATCTAGTTGATGTCGATGGAAGTGAGGATTTAGCGCAGACTGCTCTTGTACAAGATCTACCAGACGGTGTTGACGTGTATGTTGATGGGGTCGCAATTAAGCAAGATTCAAATGGAGATTACCCTGTCACTCTTGGTACAGATGGTAAGCTTTCCCTGGATATCAGAGTGCCATTCGATTATGAAGGCAGCTTAGAGTTCCCGCTAAGCGTTACTGCTACGTCTGTTGAAGGATCAAATAATGACGCAGCTTCAACAACTGAATCCGTTGAGCTTACAGCTCGTGACTATGTGTTGGAGTCGGGATCGCATGGGAATGATCAGATAACGGGTAGTGACGATCACGATATTATTGTTGGTGATGTTCAAGGATTGGAGATCATTGCAGGTCAGGACTACAACATCGCATTTGTTCTGGACACTTCAGGGAGCATGGGTAACTGGGTAGGAACTGCGAAGCAAGAAGTGCTAGATGTGTTTGATGAGCTGTTAAGTGCGGTAAATCAAGGAGAGAAGCCAGGGACAGTGAATATTCACCTTAGTGAATTTGCTTCAAGTGCATCAGCGGTGATTTCTGTTGACTTGAGTTCTCTTACAGCAAGAAAAGAGTTTGTAGAAGAGTTGAATCGTGTAATTGATGATGAGGGTTCTGGCGGCACAAACTATGAGGCGGGCTTACAGTCGGCCGTTGAATGGTTCAGCAGTCAACCTAACCCTAATGGCCAAAATATCACGTACTTTGTTACGGATGGTCAACCAAATAGAGCAACATACCTCTATGGTGTAGCACCGAGTGAATTCTCGAAAGTGATTTTGGACGTCGATAATTCTGGCAAGCTTGTTACCCTGCAAGATATTGCGAGTAAAAACAATTACTCATACGGACAAACAGTTACCTACAAAGGTGATGTCGTTATAGATAGTTACGGTAAGGTTTATTCACCGCTAACAGGAAGAATCCTTGGCGATATCGACAGATATTATGGCTCTATCCGTTATTACGATGAAGGGAATAGCTCGACACAAGCTCAACACATGTATCAAGTACTAGCGGCATTGTCCTCTATAGAAGCGATAGGTCTTGGGAGTGGCGTTGATGAACATACACTCAAGCAGTATGACACTGATGGTGTGGTAGAGTCAGATATTGATGTTACTAAGCTTGCTGAAACGATATTGGGTCAAGATGTACCTCTCAAACAAGGTTCAGACACTATTCAAGGAGGTGAAGGTAACGATATCTTGTTAGGTGACTTAATTGAGTTTGGTGGTAATGAACAAGGCTTAAGTGCGATTCAATCACATGTGGCGCAGCAAACGGGTCAGGATGTGTCTACCGTTGACGGCGAAGATATACATGAGTACGTTAGAAATAACTTGGAAGAATTCAACCAAACTCACCAAGGAGATAAATCGGATAATTTATATGGCGGCGCTGGTGATGACTTACTATTTGGTCATGGTGGCAACGACATACTCGTTGGCGGTGAAGGGGATGATATTCTGATTGGTGGTTTAGGTAGTGATACTTTAACAGGGTCAGAAGGGGCCGACATCTTTAAGTGGAGTGAAGTCACTAACGATGTTGATACTGTCACTGACTTCAATAAAAATGAAGACGCTCTAGACTTCTCAGATCTGTTTGACGACTTATCTAAAGATGAAATTGGAGAGCTTCTTAATGATCTTCAATCAGGTGATCATACTGGTGATGTCGGAGAGTATCATGTAGAAGTGGCACCAGACGGGGGATCTGAGGCAAACCTGAGTATTACAAAAGGGAGCTCGACATTGGACATCCATTTTGACGGTGCAAGTGTTGATGATGTGACTCAAAGCTTAATTGCGAGTTTAGAAGCTCAGTACAAAGACATGTAGTAGCGCTAAACTGTAGTCAAATTTAAAATCAAAAAGGTCTAGCAATTTGCTAGACCTTTTATTTTTACGGTCTGTTTATTGTTGTGCTAGCTTTTTGGAAGTGTTGTGAAAACGGTCCATTCTTTCTTCACTTCACCCTTGTGGCCAATCACTGTTGCGGTTACTCGACGGTTCAATGCGTGACTAACTTGGTCTGTACCTTGTGTCGCAAGTACTGTGTCTCCATAGCCGACAATGGTAACTCTATCTCCACTAATGCCGTTCTTCATGAGCTCTTTTCTAACGTTTTCAGCGCGGCGCTTAGATAAGTCAAGATTATGTTCTGCAGTACCAGTGCGACTAGCATAACCTTGAATCTCTATAGACGTGTTCGGGTACTCTTTCAAAAAGTCGGATAGTTCAAGAATTTGTTGCGTAAAGATAGGGTTGATCACATCGGAATCGTTCGCAAATAGTACTCGAATTTGCATTTCTTGTGAGGAGTCAACGTACGAACCGCAACCGTCGTTGTCTATTTCGGCACCCAAAGGTGTACCCGGGCACAAATCTCGCTCGTTAATGACTCCGTCAGAGTCATCATCTATATGATCAGCCCACTGATCGGCAATTGGGGTATCTATGTAATCATATTCATCACCACGATCTGATGAACTGCATGCGGAGAGCATTAATGAGAGTGTAATAAAAGCTATGTGTTTCATAATTAATACTCCACTTCTTCTAGCCATTCTTTAGGCATTTCAACCCTTAATGCACTCAACAGTTGCCCAGTTGCGTTCATCACTCGATATTTGGCGTACTGCTCTGCGTATTTAGAATCTAAGTAGTCTTTACGCGCCTCAAAGAGCTCGTTTTCAGTGTTCAATAGATCAAGCAGTGTTCGTTTACCGATGCGATATTGCTTCTCGTAAGCAATTACGGTTTCAGACGCAGAGTCTACATGATCTGATAGAAACTCTTTTTGTTGTAATGTTAAATCAAGCGCACTCCAAGAAAGCCTTAACCCTTCTTCAACATTGCGATAGGCACCTTCACGCAAGTCTTTTGCTTTATTTAGCTGGTAGGCAAAGTTTTCTGAGTTCGCTGCATCACTGCCACCATTGAATAGGTTGTAGCGTAGACGCAGCATGGCAAGTGTCTCATCACTTCGACCTTTTAAACCATCAGCGTCGTCACGCCATGTTTGCGAAGCTTCAATTGAAATGGTTGGGTAATTAACACCTTTAGACTGTTTGTATTGAAACTTAGCCGAGTCTACGTCTGCGAGCGCCACTTGAATAACGGGATGAAGTTCAAATGCCAAGCCTACCGCTTCATCAACCGTGTACGGGATAAAGTTTTGGTCCGCTCTCGGAAAGATTAACCCTTGTGGTGTTTGACCGACTAAACGAGTGAACATCGTGTGAGAGTCATACAGGTTATTTTGAGCAGCAGCTAAGTTTCCGTGTGCTTTTGCCAAACGTGCTTCTACCTGCGTCAAGTCAGCAGTAGAGCCGATACCCGAGTTGACTCGTTTTTTAATGTCATCGTAAATATCTTTATGAACAGCAAGGTTGTTTTCTGAAAGCTTTAGGACTTCATACGCTTTAACAGCGTCCAAGTACACTTTAGTCACTTCAAGTGCCTTATCTGAAGCATCTGCTAAGAGTTGAAATCTAACAGATTCAGCATCAGCTGCGGTTCGATCAATATCATTTAATGTAGCGCTACCATCCCATATTAGTTGGGTCAGTGTCACTGAAGCTTCCTTTCGAGTGTAATCCGTGTCTCCTCGACCAACTTCATCTGACGGGTCTAATCCTTCATATCCAATTCCAGCATCTAGATCAACAGAGGGGAGGTAAGCACCTGATGAAGCTTCATTTATGTACTTCTGGCTCATAAACTCGTTAAATGCACTCTTAATATCGGGGTTATTTTGTAGCGTCTGTGCAACCGCTTGCTCTAGAGTTTGACCGAAAACTGGTGAAGACACTATTAAGCAACAGCAGGCTATATGTACTCGATTCCATCTCACGTTAGTTCTCCTAAAATCATGTCGCTCTTATTCTGTTTCATATTTGAGACGAGAAGTTACAAACAATGAATTTTCTTAGTGCGTATTATCAACTTGTTGATGTTTAAATGTTTAATTCAATAAAAAACAACAATCTTACTCTCTAAACTCTAGCATACGAGGCAAAGCTTGCTTGGTAAGTGGTCGATTTTTTCGTAGAAAACCTTTTTATCTTAAGAGCATAGCGGAAACTGGTTTAAATGAAGGCAAATTCTTCGGTTATTTTCCTTATTACTCTCAAAAAACTAAATCCTCTTGGAATAAAACGAAAAATTCATATTTTGTCTAAACTATAGACGTGTTTAGTGCAGTAACAAGCCTTTAATTAAACTAATACAAGGATGAAGAGCATGGATCGAGTAGCGTTAAGTTCATTGATGAGCAATGTCGTGGTTATAGGGCTTGATGGGAACCTGAGAAGTCTTGAAAGTGGTCAGCTACCTCAGCCTGGTGAATTAATTATTGAGGAAGTTTCTGATACATCAGAATTAATTGTACAACAGGTAACACCGCAAGGTAGTTCAATTAACGTTACTGATGATGTCACTACGCTAATCGAGGCTATCGCTAGTGGAGAAGACCCTACTGCTCTTGGTGAGGATTTTGAGCCAGCTGCAGGTGAGGAAAGTGGTTCTAGCCCCCAAAATACTGGTGCAATAGATCGTACTGGCGCTGAATTGTTGGCTAGTACGAATTTTGAGACCGTCGGTATTGATGGAATCGGACTATCTACAACTCAAGCACTATCTTTGTTGGATCTTTTCAGAGTAATTAATGGCCCTGTACCACCGACTATCTTAGTTCAAGAAATATCTAGTCCGACTATCAACGAAGGTGACCAAGTTGTATTCGATATTACTCTAAGTCAAACAACTGAAGACAACACTGATGTCATTCTTTCTCTCCTTGATGGAACCGCAACAGGCGGCTCAGCTGACGAGAACGGGAGTGACTACGTCAATGAGCGTGTCCTCATAACATTTTCTGATGGTACAACAGAAGAAGTTTCAGTCGGTGAAAGCGGAACCTTTACCATTTCGATCCCACCGGGTGAAAGTGACTTTACGGTCTCTATAGACTCTATTGACGACTCTGTATTTGAAGGCCCAGAAACGTTTACGCTCTCTGGCACGACAGAAGAACAAAGCACACCTGTTACTGGGACTGCCACTATTTTAGATGATGGTAGTGGACCTGGCTCAAATCCTGATGATGATCGCCCAGCGGTAACGATGAGTGATGCAGGTACGGTTAATGAGGGTGAGACAGCGAACTTCAAAGTGACGCTGTCGAATGCCTCCGAGTCCACTGTTCAAGTCGAGCTAGGCCTGAACTTAGGTGACACCGAAGTTGGAGACTTAGGCACCTTAGAATACAACACAGGCTCCGGTTGGGTTGCAGTGCCAAACGATGGCGTAGTAACGGTGCCAGCGGGGCAAACTGAGTTTGATGTGCGTATTGCTTCCATTGATGACGCCGTTTATGAAGGTCCTGAAGATTTCAGTGTGACAGTGACTGGCATTGGTGCAGTGCAAGGCAGCGATACGGGGACGGCGACGATCGTGGACGACGGCAGTGGTCCGGGCCCTGATCCGGATGATGACCGTCCAAGCGTGACTATCTCAGATGCTGGCACCATCAATGAGGGTGAGACAGCGAACTTCAAAGTGACGCTGTCGAATGCCTCCGAGTCCACTGTTCAAGTCGAGCTAGGCCTGAACTTAGGTGACACCGAAGTTGGAGACTTAGGCACCCTAGAATACAACACGGGAAGTGGTTGGGTTGCAGTGCCAAACGATGGCGTAGTAACGGTGCCAGCAGGGCAAACTGAGTTTGATGTGCGCATCGCTTCTGTTGATGACGCCGTTTACGAAGGCCCTGAAGATTTCAGTGTGACAGTAACCGGCATTGGCGCAGTACAAGGCAGCGATACGGGGACGGCGACGATCGTGGACGATGGCACTGGGCCAGGCCCCGATCCGGATGATGACCGCCCGAATGTGACTATTTCAGATGCTGGCACCATCAATGAGGGTGAGACAGCCAACTTCAAAGTGACGTTGTCGAATGCCTCCGAGTCCACTGTTCAAGTCGAGCTAGGCCTGAACTTGGGCGATACCGAAGCCGGTGACTTAGGTACCTTGGAATACAACACAGGCTCCGGTTGGGTTGCAGTGCCAAACGATGGCGTAGTAACGGTGCCAGCGGGGCAAACCGAGTTTGATGTGCGTATCGCTTCCATTGATGATGCTGTTTATGAAGGTCCAGAAGATTTCAGCGTGACGGTGACTGGCATTGGGGCGGTGCAAGGCAGCGATACGGGTACGGCAACGATAGTGGATGATGGTACGGGTCCGGGCCCCGATCCGGATGATGACCGTCCAAGCGTGACTATTTCAGATGCTGGCACCATTAATGAGGGTGAGACAGCCAACTTCAAAGTGACGCTATCGAATGCCTCCGAGTCTACAGTTCAAGTCGAGCTTGGCCTCAACTTAGGTGACACCGAAACCGGTGACTTAGGCACCCTAGAATACAACACCGGGAGCGGTTGGGTGGCAGTGCCAAACGATGGCGTGGTAACGGTGCCAGCGGGGCAAACTGAGTTTGATGTGCGTATTGCTTCCATTGATGACGCGGTGTACGAAGGCCCAGAAGATTTCAGCGTGACGGTGACTGGCATTGGGGCGGTGCAAGGTAGCGATACCGGTACGGCAACGATAGTGGATGACGGCACGGGTCCAGGACCTGATCCGGATGATGACCGTCCAAGCGTGACTATTACCGATGCTGGCACCATTAATGAGGGTGATACGGCGAACTTCAAAGTGACGCTATCGAACGCGTCTGAAGCGGAAACGCAAGTAGAGTTGGGTCTTAATCTCGGCGATACCGAAGTCGGTGACTTAGGCACCTTAGAATACAACACAGGCTCCGGTTGGGTTGCAGTGCCAAACGATGGCGTGGTAACGGTGCCAGCTGGGCAAACCGAATTTGATGTGCGTATTGCTTCCATTGATGACGCCGTTTATGAAGGCCCTGAAGATTTCAGTGTGACGGTGACTGGCATTGGCGCAGTGCAAGGCAGCGATACCGGTACGGCAACGATCGTGGACGATGGCACGGGTCCGGGCCCTGATCCGGATGATGACCGTCCAAGCGTGACTATCTCAGACGCTGGCACCATCAATGAGGGGGATACGGCGAACTTCAAAGTGACGCTATCGAACGCCTCCGAGTCTACAGTACAAGTCGAGCTAGGCCTCAACTTAGGTGACACCGAAACCGGTGACTTAGGCACCCTAGAATACAACACCGGGAGCGGTTGGGTGGCAGTGCCAAACGATGGCGTGGTAACGGTGCCAGCGGGGCAAACTGAGTTTGATGTGCGTATTGCTTCCATTGATGACGCCGTTTATGAAGGTCCTGAAGATTTCAGTGTGACAGTAACCGGCATTGCCGCAGTACAAGGCAGCGATACGGGTACGGCAACGATAGTGGACGATGGCACGGGTCCGGGCCCTGATCCGGATGATGACCGTCCAAGCGTGACTATTTCAGACGCTGGCACCATCAATGAGGGTGAGACAGCGAATTTCAAAGTGACGTTGTCGAACGCCTCCGAGTCTACAGTTCAAGTCGAGCTTGGCCT
>NZ_JAWPOL010000052.1:0-13951 GCF_033391095.1 Vibrio sp. Vb0667
AAAAAGTGAAGAAAAAATTAGTGATTTGGCGCAAAAAAAGGTGATTTTTTCTTCGCTCTTCTCTATAATCCTGCGACCCACCGTTACTGCAGACCTGATTATCGAAGTTATTTCGAAATTGAAGGTCGAGAGTACCAACGACTCGAAGGGGTGATGACTGGGCTCTTAGACAGTGTGGGAGCACTATTGGGTGTTCCTTTAAAGTTTAAAATTTAATTAACGGGTTATTGTTAGCATGAAAACTTTCGTTGCTAAACCAGAAACTGTAAAACGCGACTGGTACGTTGTAGACGCTGAAGGTAAAACTCTTGGCCGTCTAGCAAGTGAAATTGCATCTCGCCTACGTGGCAAACATAAAGCTGAATACACTCCTCACGTTGACACTGGTGATTACATCATCGTTATCAACGCTGAGAAAGTTGCTGTAACTGGTAACAAAGCTAAGAACAAAGTGTACTACCGTCACTCTGAATTCCCAGGTGGTCTAAAATCTATCACTTTTGAAAAGTTGATCGATCGTAAACCTGAGATGGCTCTTGAGCTTGCAGTTAAAGGCATGCTTCCACGTGGTCCTCTAGGCCGTGCTATGTACCGTAAGCTAAAAGTTTACGCGGGCGCTGAGCACAACCATGTTGCTCAACAACCACAAGTACTAGACATCTAATTGGGGATTTCGAAAATGGCAGAGAATCAATACTACGGCACTGGCCGTCGCAAAAGCTCAGCTGCACGTGTTTTCATTAAACCAGGCAGCGGTAACATTGTAGTAAACAAGCGTAACCTTGACGAATACTTCGGTCGTCCAACAGCACGTATGGTTGTACAACAACCTCTAGAGCTAGTTGAACTAACTGAAAAGCTAGACCTTTACGTAACAGTTAAAGGCGGCGGTATTTCTGGTCAAGCTGGTGCTATCCGTCACGGTATCACTCGCGCGCTTATGGAATACGATGAGTCTCTACGTCCTGCTCTACGCGCAGCTGGCTACGTTACTCGTGACGCTCGTTGCGTTGAACGTAAGAAAGTTGGTCTACGTAAAGCACGTCGTCGTCCACAGTTCTCTAAGCGTTAATTTCCTCTTATCGGGAATTATGCTTTCAGAGTTACTCTGGAAACTGTGTACCAAAAGCTCGGCTCTATGCCGGGCTTTTTTGTATTTAAAGACATCATACTTGTCTTCAAGCAACGAACAGCCTTCACTTATCATCACACTCCGAGCAGGCCTTCTTATTCGCCCTCTTCGTCGAAAGGTTGTCAGTGCCGTTTTATATGTGTGCCTTATTTAATCGCGACTCACCACGCTTTCTCTTGCGATGCAGCATAGATGTATTCATCAGCAGGAATGTCTTTGTATCTTATTCTTCCTGTAACATGTTTTAAAATGACTTACGTTCCTTTTTGAGCATTCTGCGTGCTACAAAATTGAAAATATAAACACAGTAAGCTGAACGCGTAATACGAAATATTTCTCTGTGTAATTAACTGAAAACTACCAAGATAAAAGGTTTTATCCGCTTTCAGCGGGGCTTCTATGTGGTGCTTTCTTGTTACAAATCACATCAATTTTTTATAATTCTGCCGCTTTTGTGACGACGCGAGCGATTTGCCTCACAAATGTTACAAAAAGGTAGCTTTATCTTGTCAAAAAGTAGGGTTTTCTTTATCATTTCCCTCCAATAAATAGAACTAAATTCATTATTTGTTAGCCATGCTCTTATAAGCGGAATAATAACGATCCAAAGGGAGCAAATGGGAGAATGTTTGGATGAGCAACGCGCCTTTAAATAACGGTCGCAGGCGTTTTCTAACCGCTACAACGGCAGTTGTTGGTGGGTTAGGGGCAGTCGCCGTCGCCGTGCCTTTTATCAAATCATGGAATCCGAGTGCTAAAGCCAAAGCGGCGGGCGCACCGGTGGAAGTGGATATAAGTAAAATTGAACCAGGTCAGCTGGTTCGTGTTGAGTGGCAGGGAAAACCTGTATGGATTGTTCGCCGCACTCAAAGCGTTCTGGATAACTTAAAATCGATCGGTGATAAGCTTCGCGATCCACAATCTGAAATGGAGCAGCAGCCTGAGTACGCTCAGAATGAGTTTCGTTCGATTAAGGAAGAGTTTTTCGTCGCAGTTGGTTTCTGTACCCACTTAGGTTGTTCACCAACCTATCTACCTGACTCTTTCTCAGAGCAGGTGCAGGGCGTAAGATCTGGCTTCTTCTGTCCTTGTCATGGTTCTAAGTTCGACATGGCTGGTCGAGTGTTCCAAGGAGTACCTGCTCCGTTGAACCTTGTCGTTCCTAAGCACATGTATTTGAGCGATACCAAGCTCATTGTGGGTGTTGATGAGGGAGATGCATAATGCAAGCAATGTTAGATTGGGTTGAAAAGCGTATTCCTGCAATGAATGCTTATAAAAAGCATTTGTCTGAATACCCAATGCCTAAGAACTTCAACTTTTGGTACCTTTTCGGTTCTCTGGCGATGCTGGTTCTTGTTAACCAAATCCTAACGGGTATTTGGCTAACGATGAACTATGTTCCTTCAGGTGACGGTGCATTTGCGTCTATCGAATACATTATGCGTGATGTAGAGTACGGTTGGCTTCTGCGTTACATGCATTCCACTGGCGCGTCAGCGTTTTTCGTTGTTGTGTATCTTCACATGTTCCGTGGTTTGATCTACGGTTCATACCAAAAACCTCGTGAACTATTGTGGATCTTCGGTATGTTGATCTTTCTTGTTCTCATGGCTGAAGCGTTCATGGGTTACCTACTTCCATGGGGTCAGATGTCATACTGGGGTGCACAGGTAATCATTTCCCTGTTTGGTGCTATTCCTGTTATCGGTGATGACCTAACGCTTTGGATTCGTGGTGACTACATCATCTCTGGTGCAACGCTAAACCGTTTCTTCGCACTACACGTTATTGCCCTGCCTATTGTTTTGCTTCTTCTTGTTGTTCTGCACGTATTGGCGCTGCACGAAGTAGGCTCAAACAACCCGGATGGTATCGAAACTAAGCTGCCAAAAGGCTCAATGGGCGACGATTACAAAACGCAATTCAAGTTCCACGATTACTATACGAAGAAATATGACATCATTGATTCGATTCCTTTCCATCCGTACGGCACGGTTAAGGACTTGGTCGGTGTCGCTGGTTTCTTGTTCTTCTTCTGTTACGTGCTGTTCTTTAACCCAGAAATGGGTGGGTACTTCCTTGAGCCGCCTAACTTTGAAGCTGCAAACCCACTGAAGACACCAGAGCATATTGCTCCGGTATGGTACTTCACGCCGTTCTACGCAATCTTACGTGCGGTTCCAGACAAACTATTAGGTGTTATCCTAATGGGCGCGTCAATTGCAGTGCTGTTTGTTCTACCTTGGTTGGATCGTTGTAAAGTTCGTTCATACCGTTACCGTAGCAAACTTCATCTATTGAATATTGTACAGTTCACTATCGCCTTTATCGCTCTGGGTATTTTAGGTGCGTTACCTGCGACACCAACGTACACACTACTATCTCAGATCTTTAGCTTGTGTTACTTCATGTTCTTTGTGTTGCTGTTCTTCTACAGCAAAAATGAAGCAACCAAACCATTACCAGAGAGGGTGACATTCAAATGAAGAAGTGGATTGTAATTCTATTTGCTATGTTGCCATCACTAGCGATGGCAGCTGGGGCCAATGTTCCGCTGGATAAAGCGAATGTTGACCTTACGGATAAAGCTTCGCTACAAAACGGCGCGAAGTTGTTCATGAACTACTGTTTTGCTTGTCACTCTACGCAATACCAGCGTTACGAGCGTGTAGCAACAGACTTGGAAATTCCAACAGACTTAATGAAAGAAAACCTGATTTTCAATCCTGAAGCGAAAATCGGTGATCTAATGGTCAATGCTATGCCACCGAAGCAAGCTGCAAACTGGTTTGGTGCTCCACCACCAGATCTTACGTTGGTTGCACGAGTTCGTGGTGCTGATTGGTTATACACTTACTTACGCTCTTTCTATGTTGATCCATCTCGTCCATTCGGCGTGAACAATATCGTCTTCCCGAGTGTTGGTATGCCGCATGTGCTTGAAGAGCTACAGGGCATCCCGACGCCGATTTACGATACGAAAATCGTAGATGGCGAAGAAGTACAAGTTGTTGTTGGTACTGAAACCGATGGCACGGGTGAGCTGAGTGAAGGCGAATATGACAAAGCGGTTGGCGATCTCGTTAACTTCTTAGTTTATTCAGGTGACCCAGTGCAGCTCGAGCGTCACGCTCTAGGCTGGTGGGTAATGGGCTTCTTAGTGCTTCTAACCATCGTTGTTGTGATGCTCAAGAAAGAGTATTGGCGCGATGTGCATTAATTGTGCTAAAATACCGTGCTAATTCCCAATTTTAATTGATGTACAATGGAGGCTTAGCCTCCATTGTTTTTATTTGTAAGTGTACTGGAGGGCTCCATGGCTGTAGCTGCCAATAAACGTTCTGTGATGACTCTTTTCTCAAGTGCATCAGATTTGTATAGCCATCAGGTTCGCATTGTACTAGCTGAAAAAGGCGTAAGTGTTGAAGTTGAGCTTGTTGACGAAGCAAACCTTCCTGCTGAGCTTGTTGAGCTAAACCCATATAAATCAGTGCCAACTCTTGTTGACCGTGAGCTAGCTCTTTACGATTCAAAAATCATCATGGAGTACTTGGACGAGCGTTTCCCTCATCCACCTCTAATGCCGGTTTACCCTGTTGCTCGTGGCAACAGCCGCTTGATGATGTACCGTATCGAACGCAACTGGTATTCACTCGCTGAAAAAGTGATGAAAGGTAATGCGGAAGAATCAGAAAAAGCACGCACAAAGCTGCGTAATGATCTTCTGACGTTAGCGCCAATTTTTGCTGAATATGAGTACTTCATGAGCGAAGAATTCAGCTTGATCGATTGTTACCTAGCTCCACTATTGTGGCGTTTGCCTCAACTTGGTATCGATCTTGTTGGCCCTGGTTCAAAAGAAATCAAGGTATACATGAACCGCGTATTTGAACGTGATTCGTTCCTTGCTTCTTTGACTGAAGCTGAACGTGAAATGCGCCTAGTTCGTTAAGCGATTTAAAACACGTTATGGATATTGCAAAAATGACTGCTCGCCGCCCGTATATGCTTCGCGCATTTTACGACTGGTTAGTAGACAATGACTTGACTCCTCACTTGGTTGTGGATGCAACAATGCCAGGGGTGCGTGTCCCGGTTGAATTTATTCAAGATGGTCAAATTATTTTGAATATTGCGCCACGTGCAGTGGGTAATCTTGAGTTAGGTAATGATGCGATTACCTTCCATGCTCGCTTTAGCGGTCGACCGCACTCAGTGATCGTGCCCGTGTATGCTGTTCAAGCTATTTATGCCCGTGAGAATGGTGCTGGTACTATGTTTGAACCAGAAGAAGCGTACACTCACATCGAAGAAGAAGCGATGACCGAGGAAGAATCATCCCCATCGTTCACAACGGTTAGTGATGAGCCTTCTGAGTTAGTTTCTGATTCAGATGCCGAAGAGGACGATGCTCCTCGACCAAAAGGCAAACCAAGCTTAAGAGTGATTAAATAATAAAAAAGCAGCGTAACGCTGCTTTTTTTCTTTTTAACTTGTTGAAGATGATTTCAAGCCAGACTTTGGAAATTACTCACTAATCGTAAAGACTTCGACGTTCTCTTCATTTTCTGTGCTTACCTCACTTTCTATTGTTTGTACACCGTCATTCGGTAAGTCCACTTCAACAGGCTCCATTTCGCCGTATTGGAACCCTTTAATGACTTGTTTTACGCCTGAGATATTACGCGCGATTTCTGTCGCTCGATCGCCTTGTTCTGGTGTGACATAACCAAACAGAAAAACATCGCCATCTTCGGTGATCACTTTAACCTTAACACCATTAAGCTCAGAATCAGTAAGCAAAGCTGACTTTACTTTGGTTGTGATCCAGCTGTCATTGCTAATCTGGGTAACAGTGAGTGGCTCTTTTTGTTTGATTTGATTGTGTATGACTTTTACACCACTAACTTCTCTAGCTCTTCGCTCTAAAGCAAGGATAAGGTCTTGTGTCGGAGCTTGTCCCATAAGGACTACAGTCCCATTATATGAACTGGCAACGACACGTACTTCACCTTTAAACGGTGCTTTATTGCCGATCGCCGCAACTTCGAATTCAATGTTATTGTCCTGCCAGATTTGTTTTGTCGTGCGTGTGTCCGTGACAATATTCGCTGTGGTTGCTGCACCTGCGATAAACAAACCTGCGCAACCACTTAAACTCAATGCTGTTAATAAGATAACAAGGCTACGTATCATAATTCTGACTCTCAGTCTTGGTTACTCTTCGTGAGCAGGGAAAAGCACCTGGTCAATAAGATCACAAAGGCAATGGAGTGTTACCATATGTACTTCGTGAATACGTGCAGTGCGGTGTGATGGAATACGAATTTCGACGTCGTTCTCACCGAGCAGTCCTGCCATCTCTCCGCCATCTTTTCCTGTTAGCGCGATAATCGTCATGTCTCGAGTTACGGCTGCTTCCATCGCTTTGATAATATTTTTACTGTTACCGCTAGTCGACATGGCAAGCAAAATGTCGCCTGGTTGACCAAACGCTCGTACCTGTTTTGAGAAGATTTCCTGGTAGTGGTAATCGTTGGCCACTGCGGTTAGGGTGGTATTATCGGCGGTTAAGGCCATTGCTGGCAGGCTAGGGCGCTCAGTTTCAAAACGGTTTAAAAGACAAGAAACAAATTGTTGAGCGTTTGAAGCACTGCCGCCATTACCACAACATAAAATTTTATTGCCATTAAGCAGGCTCGACACCATCGCTTGAGCTGCATGAGTAATGGCATCAGGCAGCGCCTCTGCTGCTGCGATTTGAATTTGAATACTTTCTGTAAAGCTGTCTTTAATGCTGTCTAGCATCGCTTATCCTTCAGAGATTGCGTTTTCTATCCAGTTGATATCTCGACCATTATCATGAATGGCGATGACATCAAATCGATAATCGATATTGTGTTTTAAGCGCTTTTGTTGGCTAAGCCAAACTTGTGCGGTTTTGACTAGCTTGCGCATTTTAGCGTGCGTCACCATTTCTGCTGCCGAGCCAAAGTGATTGTTCTTACGGTATTTGACTTCAACAAACACAATAGTTTCACCTTGTTGGAAGATTAAATCAATCTCACCGACCTTAGTCAGAAAATTTTGTTCAATAAAGTTTAAGCCCTGGCGTTGTAAATACTGCTTCGCCAGAGCTTCATATTGATTTCCGATTTGGCGCTTGCTAAAGAGCCCCACGCTCAGCCCAGCTTAGCTCACGCTGTACAACACAATTATTGTCGATACTTAAAATACCGGTTTGGCCGCCAACTGAGTAGCCCGGAACGACCTTCATTTGTGGCAGCTCCCCAATCAATTTATACGCATCCATACCCAGTGCTTTCAAACGTTTTTCCATGTTAGATTGCTCTGACCACAACTCGTTCATTTCAGCGGTCACGCTAGGGTCTGGGTCAATCAGTAATGGAATATCGCTGTAGATGATGCCTGTTAGATCTTCGTAAGTCGCGCCGCCACTGTTGCTACGCGAGCTAGAGAAAATTTGTGGCGCTTTGGCGTCTGGGTTAATCGCTACCTCAATAAACGGCTTGATCAAAGTCAGTTCCGTGCTTCTAGCAACAATATAAACCGCATCGACATCACGACGGCTACGTGGCTGTGTTTCAAGCTTGATACGCATTAATGATTGCATCTGAGCAATACGTTGTTTGCTTTCTTGCAGACCAAATACTTCATTGATGTCTTTTTGAAGTTGGCGCTTGTCGCCAAAATAACTTGCTGCGACTTTATTCGAGCTGTACTTGCGCCATTCTTTGTTGAACGCTTCAGTTACGCGCTCACCAAAGCTGCCCTTTGGTGCCAGAATCAGAGGGAAGTTATAGCCTTCGCTGAACAAGTGTTTCGCTGCCTGTGCGGCTTCTTGTTCTGGTGATAGTGCCAAGTAGCAAATATTGCTATCTGGTTGCACATCTTCGGGAATATTTAGCGCAAGGGCTGGAATCGTAGGACCATTTTCTGAGCCATCCATGGTTGTGTGCAATAGCTCAACGTTTTCTTTTTCTAGCGGACCAACAACAAAGTCGATGTTTTCATTGATCAAACGTTGTTTAATTTGGTCGGCGTTATACGCATTAGTGTCTATTACCGTGAGGGTAGCGCTTGGATCACGGTTACGATCATTCATCATCGCAAACACAAAACCATCACGAATTAATTGCGCTTGTGGCGAGAATTTACCAGTAAGCGGCAGTAACAAAGCGGTGTTGTTTGGTTTAACGATGTCTAGAGAGAGAATGTTTTGAATCTCTTCTGGTGTGTAGATAGCGGCTGGATGCGATGGGTTCTCGTTTAACCAGCGTTCGAGGGTATTTTTTAGTTGGGATAAGTTGCCCGACAGCGTTTTCGCATAAATAGCGAGTTGTAGCCAACCATCCAAAACATCTTCATTTGGCTCTGTTTCTAATGAGGTCAGTTCGTACTCGGAGTAGCTGCCAAAGTTCATCCAAATACGGCTAGAAATCTCTCTCTGCTCCGCGGACGATGCATATTGGCCAAATGCAACCAGTTGGCGGTTTGCCTCAAACGCTTGGTTAAGACCTTGATAAGCGTCGGCACGCATTAAGTAATAGTCTTTCCATTGCTCATTTGGCAACTTCCACCAAGGTTTAAAATTCAACAATTGCAGCAACTGAGAGTAATTACCCTGTTTTTGCTGTATGGTCGCACGCGCTAGTTGCCACTCTGCTTGCTGAACTTCGGTTAACTGTTGACGAGCCAGGCGCTTGATCAACATTTCTGCTTGATCAAACTGGTTTGCTTGAATCGCGGCTTTGGTTGCCATGATCAACCAGTCATTTTGTAAACTGCCTTCCGTGCTATCAGCTTGGATCATATAGTTCTGAACAGACTGAGTAGGCTCAAGTGTTACATCAACGCCATCAGGCTGTCTTGGACCTGAAGAACAGGCGGCGAGCGTAATTGCTAGTGCAACAGGAGTAAGTATGCGTGGTACACTGAGTCTCTTATGGTTAATCATTGCCGTGAGTTCTCTATAATTTTGTACAAAATTGTCTCTATATTAATCGTTGAAGTGATGGTAAACAAATGACAGATAAAAATAAGTTGCCGAATGAGGGGCCAACTCTCTATATCGTACCGACTCCAATCGGAAATTTAGCGGATATCACCCAACGTGCTATCGAAATTCTGTCGACTGTGGACATCATTGCCGCTGAGGATACTCGACATACGGGCAAATTACTGTCTCACTTCAATATTCAAACCAAAACTTTTGCTCTACATGACCACAATGAGCAGCAAAAAGCACAAGTTTTGGTAGAAAAGCTGCTTTCCGGTCAGTCTATCGCATTAGTTTCTGACGCTGGTACGCCACTTATCAGCGACCCAGGATACCATTTGGTGACAAAATGTCGTCAAGCGGGCGTTAGAGTTGTGCCTCTTCCAGGTGCCTGTGCGGTCATTACGGCGTTAAGTGCCTCTGGCTTGCCATCTGATCGCTTTAGCTTCGAAGGTTTTTTACCACCGAAAAGCAAAGGTCGTAAGGATAAATTCCTAGAGATTGCTTCGGTAGAGCGTACGTGTATTTTTTACGAGTCACCGCACCGTATTTTAGACTCTCTACAAGACATGTTAGACGTTCTTGGCCCAGATAGAGAAGTTGTGTTGGCAAGAGAGCTAACAAAAACCTTTGAAACCATTCAAGGCATGCCGTTAGGTGAGCTGATTGAATGGGTGAAAAGTGACGATAACCAACAGCGTGGTGAAATGGTATTGTTGGTACATGGCCATCGTGAAACAACAGACGACTCACTACCTGAAGATGCTTTACGCACGTTAGGGATTTTGACCAAAGAGCTGCCTTTGAAAAAAGCAGCTGCTTTGGTGGCAGAAATACATAACTTGAAGAAGAATGCGCTATATAAATGGGGCTTAGAAAACTTAGACTAAGTGCCGCTAGCGAGATAAATGGTCAATGAGGGCTGATGTTTAGGAATCGGCCTTTTTATTATCTATTTTTGGCGCGCTGACTAAAAAGTCATCACTTAGTGCATTCATTTCATCATATCTGTGATCTAACTAGACTCTGAAGTGAGAACTCTATACAATCCGCCCTCGGAGCTGACTGGGTAGTCGCTGCTTTGTTGATGTCCTTCGGGAGACTGACAAAGGGGAGGAAAGTCCGGGCTTCATAGAGCAAGGTGCCAGGTAACGCCTGGGGGGCGCAAGCCTACGACAAGTGCAGCAGAGAGAAGACCGCCGATGGCCCGTAAGGGTACAGGTAAGGGTGAAAGGGTGCGGTAAGAGCGCACCGGACGACTAGCAATAGTTCGTAGCAGGGTAAACTCCACCTGAAGCAAGACCAAATAGGCCTCCACATTGCGTTGCTCGCGTAAGGAGGCGGGTAGGTTGCTCGAGCCAGTGAGTGATTGCTGGCCTAGACGAATGGCTACCGCCGCGCAAGCGGAACAGAACCCGGCTTATGTGTCGGCTCCACCTATTCGAGACCCATCTCTACTTCGGTAGTGATGGGTTTTTTGCATTTAATTGACGCAAACTATGTCATTACCAATAAACTTGGCGTAAATCACGTCTAACTTTAGACTTGTGGTGGCGATGATGTAGGAAATCAGTACACTAAAGAATCGCTTCAAGATCATTCAACGAGAAAGCTATGACCGAAACCTTCCAACATATTTCCGTGTTATTAAATGAATCCATTGATGGCTTAGCTATCAAACCAGACGGCGTCTATATTGATGGAACATTTGGCCGTGGCGGTCACAGCCGGACAATTCTATCTAAACTCGGTGAAAATGGCCGACTGTACAGTATCGACCGTGACCCTCAAGCGATCGCTGAGGCAGGCAAAATCAATGACCCTCGCTTCACCATTATTCATGGTCCATTTTCTGGTATTGCTGAGTATGCTGAAGAGTATGGACTAGTTGGAAAAGTGGATGGTGTTCTGCTGGATTTAGGCGTTTCTTCTCCTCAGTTAGACGACGCAGAGCGTGGCTTTAGCTTTATGAAAGACGGTCCGCTAGATATGCGTATGGACCCGACATCAGGTGTTCCAGTATCTCAATGGTTGATGGAAGCAGACCTCGATGATATCACTTGGGTCATTCGCGAGTTTGGGGAAGATAAACATGCGCGCCGTATTGCAAAAGCGATTGTTGCCTACCGTGAAGACGAAGAAAATGAGCCAATGGTTCGCACTGGTCAGCTGGCAAAATTGATTTCAGATGCCGCACCGAAAAGTTTTAAAGAGAAAAAACACCCTGCGACTCGTGCTTTCCAGGCTTTTCGTATTTACATCAACAGTGAGTTAGAAGAAATTGATACGGCACTTAAAGGCGCGGCGAGCATTCTGGCTCCTGAAGGCCGTTTATCTGTGATTAGCTTCCACTCTCTGGAAGACCGTATGGTCAAACGTTTTATCCGTAAAGAGAGCAAAGGGCCTGAAGTGCCACACGGTATTCCAATGACGGAAGAGCAAATTCGTGCTCTTGGTAGTGCGAATATGAAAGCGGTGAGCAAAGCGATTAAGCCAAGCAAACAAGAAATTGAAATGAACCCTCGCTCGCGCAGCTCTGTGTTAAGAATTGCGGAAAAGCTTTAATTATTATGACGAAATCCACTCCTAATCTTGCTAAGTTGATTGCAACAGATCTCCTCACTGTTGGTCGCTGGCCATTACTGTTGTTGCTATTGATCGTGGCATCGGCAATGGGAGTGGTATTTGCTACCCACCATGCGCGTCAAGCGATCACCGAGAAAGACCATACGTTGGTTGAACGAGAACGATTAGATAGCGAATGGCGTAACTTAATGTTGGAAGAAACTGCCCTCGCGGAACACAGTCGTGTTCAAGACCTTGCCAAAAAAGAACTTGAAATGAAACGACCTGATGGCGATAAAGAAGTGGTTGTCACGCTCAAATGATTAGAAAAAAATCCAACACGAAACAAGCCAATAAGCGTAAACCTGTAGCAAAAGAGAAAGCGGCTACGGGGGATAAGAAAACCGATAATAAAGCAGTGAAAGTGGCGGTCGAAGAATCTTTCTTGATTCGTTGGCGCTTCCATCTATTACTGTTTTTTGTTTTTTGTGCATTTGCCCTTTTGGTGGCACGCGTAGCCTACATCCAAATCATTGAGCCAGATAACCTGATTAAACAAGGTGACCTACGTTCGGTTCGTGTTAAATCCATTCCTTCTGCTCGCGGTATTATTTCGGATCGAAATGGTGAGCCGCTTGCTGTCAGTGTACCGGTTGAGGCTGTTTGGGCAGATCCTGCCACGATATTTAAAGAAAACGCGTTAAGCCAGACCAAAAGTTGGCATGCATTAGCGGATGTTCTTGGTATTGACCGACAAGGGTTAATAGACAAAATCAAGCGCAATGAAAAACGCCGCTTTATCTACTTGCAGCGCCAGGTCAGTCCGGCCATGGCGAACTATATTCGTGAGTTAAAGCTGCCAGGTGTTGGCCTTAAGTCGGAATCTCGTCGTTATTATCCTGCAGGTGAGGTTAGTGCTCACTTAGTCGGTGTGACAGGCATTGACGGGCATGGCCTAGAAGGTGTGGAGCGTAGCTACGACGAGTGGCTCACTGGCGCGGCGGGTAAGAAAACTATTCGTAAAGACCGTTATGGTCGTGTTGTGGAAAACATTGCTTGGCAAGACAAGCAAGAAGGTAAATCACTTCAGTTAACTATCGATCAGCGTCTACAGGCGATTGCGTATCGTGCGATTAAGCAAGCCGTTGCGGACCACCGCGCCACTTCAGGTTCTGTTGTCATGTTGGATGTAAAAACGGGCGCCGTATTGGCCATGGTTAATGCTCCTTCTTACAACCCTAACAATCGTAGCGATTGGCAAAGCTATCAAATGCGTAACCGAGTGATCACGGACTCAATGGAGCCCGGTTCGACCATTAAGCCTTTCGTTATTTTAGCCGCCTTAGAAAATGGGATAGCTGATAAAGATACCATCGTAGATACCGGTAATGGTGTCCTACGTTTAGGTGGTAGTCGAGTCAGAGATGTCTCTCGCGTAGGCAAAGCAAGCTTGACCACGATCCTTAAAAAGTCGAGTAATATCGGTGTGACGAAGCTAGCAATGCAAATGCCGGTAGAGGCGCTTCTTGGGCTGTACAGTTCAGTGGGTTTTGGTGAGCTTTCTGGCCTAAACCTAGTTGGGGAAGTGACGGGTATTTTTCCTACACGAACTCGTTGGTCGCCAATTGAGCGCGCCACGATTGCGTTTGGTTATGGTCTATCGATTACACCAATCCAGCTAGCCCATGCTTATGCGACGCTTGGAAACCTTGGCAAATACGAGCCTATTCATATTATCGAAAGCAATGATCATGACATGTCACGTCAAGTGGTGAGTGCGAAGTATGCGCGTCAAGTATTAGACATGTTGGAAACCGTAACTCAAAAAGGGGGCTCGGCTCGCAGAGCGGCAGTTCCTGGTTATCGAGTGGGAGCGAAAACAGGTACATCACGTAAAGCTTCTGCCGGTGGGTACAGCGACGAGTACATCACCTACACGGCTGGGCTTGCTCCGGTTAGCGATCCGCGAATTGCTTTGGTGGTGATCGTAAACGAGCCTCAAGGTGATGATTACTATGGTGGTTCGGTAGCGTCTCCTGTCTTCTCTGAAATCATGAAAGGCGCGCTACAAATACTCAATGTTGCACCTGACGAAAACAAATTCCAACAGTAAGCCCTGTGGTTTACTGAGCAAACAAAATTAAGAAAACCTGAGCCAAAGCTCGGAGAACAAATATGACTAAAGCCATCAGTATGGACGTGCTGCTTTCCCCTTGGGTGGATTGCCCTAG
>NZ_JAWPOL010000053.1:0-12716 GCF_033391095.1 Vibrio sp. Vb0667
CCAAATAGGCACGGATTTATCAGAGTTTATTTTAGGTTAGGGTGCATGTGCGTCTCTCACACCTTAACTGCGCGTTAGCAATATAAGAGGAAATCAATATGTCAGGAATTACTGAGTTAGATGAATTATTACGCTCTATGAGTCCAAAGTTAATGGAAACAGAGTTCGTGTTTTGTACTGTCTCTGGTGATCTAACAGATTATATTGAGCTAAATCCTGTTGCTACGTTTATTGAATCTGAAGGTTTAACTTTAGTACTAGAAAAATCATCGGCAGAACAAGCAGGTTTGTCGTTTGACGGTACATTTAGCCAAATCACTTTGACGGTGCACTCTAGTTTGGAAGCTGTAGGTCTTACAGCAGCAGTGGCTAGCAAGTTAGCATCAAAGGGCATTAGTGCTAATGTCATTGCTGGTTATTATCACGACCATATCTTTGTTCAAAGTAGCAAAGCTGAAATGGCAGTTTCAGCGTTAGAAGAGTTCAGTGCTTAACGTTGAGCCATATTGCTAACAAAGCATTTAAGACGGATTCCCAACGCTCGGCATTTTTGGTTTGCTTCAACTTAAGTGTCTACGGCACAATACTTTATGTGCAGTGGTCTGCGTTGCTCACCACTTAATGCGGCGTTAGGTTTTCTGGAGATAGTGAATTGAGCAGAGAAATATACGATATGGAACGACGTTGTGTTGATAGGCACAATGATTTAGCGGGTCACATTAATCGGATGAGTCAGCAGCAAGCTCGTATCATGACAAACGAAAATATAGCGGCGACAAAAGAAGTAGTTGCTCACGTATACGGAAAAGCTAACTCTTACAGCAATGTAATTATTGCTGCTGGTTATGTCGGTTTCTTTACTTTATGGTCAAGTCTAAAAAGTGATTTACCTCAATGGGCTATTTTAAGCTCAGGCGCACTTATACTGATATCACTGATGACATTTATAGGATTTGAACTATATAAAATGATCAGTGTTTCAGTACAAATGCACAGAGTCTCAAAACGGCTTCAAAAGCCCGACATGTCGTCTCTAAGTGAAATACAGCGTATTGAGCAAAAAAGCGCACTGATTAACGCTAGGGTCTGGGTTTTTACAGTTATTCCAACAGTTTTGTCGGGATTTGGAGCCGGTATTATATTGTTATACTGCTTTCTGGTTGACTTTATAGCACCATATTTGCAACAAACCTAACAAACAATTTAAGAGTGATTCAGCACGCTTGGCATTTTCGGTTTGGGTTGAGTTCGGTGTTTACGGTGGTCAAATTGAGAGTCGTGGTTGCGTGCTTCACACCTTAATTGGGCGTTAGGCTTACTTGGAGGGATAGTGGAATATTCGTTGAGACAAGCATTAGATTCAGATATCGACTTTCTTCTTAATCTGCGTGATATAACGATGGGTAAGTACCTTAAAGGTTGTGGCATGCCTATAACGAAAGATGCGTATTTAAGTCGAATATTATACGAATTTGAACATGCGAAAATTATTGAAGTCGCTGGTTCTTCGGCTGGTTTGTTCAAAGCAAAATTTAACGAAGATTCTAGCGAATGGTATCTTGTCCAAATTCAAATCCATCCAAGCTACCAAAATCAAAATATAGCAAGTTCTCTTATTTCAATGTTAATCGGTAAAGCCAACCTTACGGGCAGTTCGGTTGGGCTTAGTGTATTAAAAACAAATCCCGCTAAACACTTGTATTCAAGGCTAGGCTTTGTAACGGTTGGTGAAAATGAGCTGGAGTATCTCATGCAGCATAAGCCTAACAAAGCGTTTAAGAGGGACTCCTAACGCTTGGCGGTTCTAGCTCAAAGTTCCGCTTAAGTGTTTATGGCACAATGTTTAAGTTTGGGTGGCATCGCGTTATCGCCCCTTAACGCGGCGTTATAGCGCACTCGAAAATTCGGAATTGATGGAATGGAAAGAATAGAAAAAGATCTTTATGACGCAGCAGTGCAACTAATCGAGACTCGATATCCAACGGGTTGGGGTGGCGCAGCTGCAGTGAGAACCCGATCAGGAAAAATTCTAACTAGTGTTGCTCCAGACGTGAAAAATGATGCGTTATCACTTTGTATGGAAGTTGGGGCTTATTTGGAAGCTCACAAATTAAATGAAGCGGTAACTCATTCGTTATGTATATGTCGTGAAGATGAAAATGGAGACTTTTTGGTTCTATCTCCGTGTGGTATTTGCCAAGAACGTTTGGTTCATTGGGGTGGCGATGTAAAAGCTGCAATTTCAAACGAAAGCAATGAGTTGGTATTCAAAACTATCCGTGAATTAATGCCTCACCATTGGTCGTTGGTAAATGGAAATGCGCTATAACAATGCGTTTAAGGCAGATTCGCAACGCGTGGTATTCTCAGTTCAAATTAAGTTTTGTGTGTAAGGTGTAATGGTTTGGGTTAGGTGTTGGCGTTGCTCACTACTTAACGCGGCGTTATATTTATTTGGAGTTAAAATGTTAGAACCAATTTCTTTATCTATATCTACTGACTGGCCAACGGTGATTGTCACTGGTGCTATAGGTATTGGCAGTATCCTGACTTCCATAGCTGTTGTTTGTATAACCTACATGAATCAAAAAAGTCAAAGCAAGGCAAAGTCCGCTGAATTAAGGTATGAATGGATCAATGAACTACGAAGCAATGTGTCAGAGTTTATATCTATAAGTAGTGTTATTCAGATAAGGTTGTCTGGAGATAAAAAGTATATTTTGAAAGATGACTTTTATAGTCAGTTATGTGTTTTAGCGACCTATAAGTCTAAGATACATCTAATGCTAGATCCAAAGAAAGAAGAATACCTAGAAATAAATGATATTGTGGTTGAAATAATGGCTATTACAAACAATCCAGAAAAAATTGATGAATCTAGGAAGCTATGTGAAGGATTGGAAGTCAAAGTGAATTCTGTGCTGGAAGATGCGTGGTGTAATATTAAGCACAAACTTGAGCGATAAATATAACAAGCAATTTAAGAGGGATTCACAACGCTCGGCATTTCTGCTTCTACTTCAAATTTGGTGTTTATGGCACAATGTTTTAGGTTTTGGTGGAGGCGTTGTTCACCCCTTAATTGGGCGTTATGCTTTTTCTCAAACTTGTAAGTATGGGTACTTTACGTATTCAACGAATATCACTATGTATCATTTACTAGAAATGAGGCTTTTGTCCCTTAATAGACGCTAACTTTTCTGAAAACCATCGCAGCTCATCAAAAATTGCGTTCCGTCTTATCTAACTTATCAGTGGTTTGATAGAGTTATGATTCGATGTGTAAGGAGGGTTTTAGATGGGAACTATAATAGGCTTGGTCATTTTAGCAGCGATAGATTGGTATCTTGTTCGTAAAACAGGACTTCATATACATCAACTCATTTCCAAAAAGTATGCCGAGCATTCGCGTAGTAAAGAACATCAGAAATAAGACCTCTTTAGGCAACAAGCTAACTGTATATGGCGTTGGCATCTAACCGTGCCTACTGATAGAACAAGCATAACAAACTGTTCAAGAGGGATTCGCAACGCGTGGCATTTTCACTATGCGTTGGTTTTAGTGTTTAAGGTGGTATGCAGCGGCATCTGTATTGCGTTGCTCACCCCTTAACAGGGCGTTATGTAGCAGGGATAGTATGAACAATTATCAACAAATTTTAGTGAGAATACTGGATAAAATACCGTTTCCTGAATTTAGGAAACGAATGGTTGGATTTATCAAAAATCCAACCTTAGACAGTAGTTACGCATGTTCTATTCAGCTCCAGCATTCCGGTATTGACATATTTAACGCATTAGGATTGTTGTCAGTGGCATGTGTATTCTTAGCCTTTGCTGAAAAGTCTTGGGCTGTACTCAAAACAATATCGGTATTTAACCCTGTCTACACAGTCGGTATATATATCGCAAATGGTATTGTGTACTCAATCACATTATCCTTAGTGTTTACGGTTTGGTATTGTTTGAAAGTAGGTCATGTTAATTCTTATAAAGACATCTCTTACAAGGTATTTGCTCACGGGTTACGTGTATATGCTTTATATGGTTTGCTTTTAGGGTTCCCATTTATAAAAAGCTACGGGGATCTTTTACTTAAAGGGATATCTCCTAAGCAGTCATTTTTCCACCTAGGGTGGATGATGTATATATTAGTTATATTGGTATGGTGGCCATTTAGGTTGTTGGTTAATCCAATATTCAAATTGATGGGGTTTCATAAATTCACAAAAACTGCTTGGTTCGTAACTGCATGTTTTTGCTTCGTAAGTTTTCAACCAGTAAAAGCAATAGTAATAGGCAGTGGTGATAAAATGATTAGCTATGAGCAGCAGTGTGAGATATTCAAAACAGGTGAGTTCTACAAGCGCTTGAGTGGAAGGGCAAAAGAAGAAGCGGAAGCATACTTTTGCAAAGCTACATAACAAAGCATTTAAGAGGGATTCACAACGCTTGGCAGTTTTGGTTTGAATCAGCTTTAGTGTTTACGGCACAATAGCTTAGGTTGGGTGGTGGCGTTGTTCACCCCTTAATGCGGCGTTATGCTACCGATCGAAATCTTCAATAAGGAATACCATGAAACAGAATATTGTCCATATTGCCTTGGTTGTAAAAGACTATGATGAAGCAATTGAATTTTACGTAAACAAACTCAAATTTGAGCTTATTGAAGATACTTATCAACCTGAACAAGACAAACGTTGGGTGGTTGTAGCTCCACCAAATTCTCATGGAGTTACGTTGTTACTTGCCAAAGCCTCGAAACCAGACCAGCATGATTTCATTGGTAATCAAGCTGGCGGTCGAGTATTTTTGTTCTTAAATACTGACGATTTCTGGCGTGATTTTGAGCGTATGAAATCGATTGGTATTAACTTCGTCCGAGAGCCAGTAGAACAAGACTATGGAACGGTAGCCGTGTTTGAAGATTTGTATGGAAACTTGTGGGATCTTCTTCAATTAAACCCAGATCACCCAATGGCGAAAAGGTAGCATAACAAACAGTTCAAGAGGGACTCAGCACGCGTGGCATTTTTGGTATGCGTTTATTTCAGTGTTGAAGTGCTGTGTAGATGCTTGGTCATTGCGTGCTTCGCCCCTTAACTGGGCGTTATATTTTTCTGTTGCATATGCGATAATGGTGGAAAATATTTTTTAGGAATCTGCAATTTATGAGCTACCTTCGCAAGCTGTTAAGTGAAGCTAGTGATGCGATGTTTAAGGTATACATCGGTATCTTTTTACTTGTGGTACTGATCTTTAAAACTACAGTTACATTCTATTTTCTAGATTCGAATGCTTCTTTTTTGGAGTATTTCAAAGGCAACTTACTTCCCGAGTTTACAGGGATGGTTGTGGAGTTAATGCTTTTCATTTTTGTTATTGATGTGCTCCGCGATTCTGAAAGGAAAAACCAAGAAAGGTTGAAATCTATAGCTGAGCATAATGAGAAAGTAGAAATTGAGCATAGGCTTAGACATCAACTTCGGATTTTAGTACGGCGCGTATTTGAAGATGTTGATTTAGATGGTTCTAATACTGGAGCTAACTTCAAATTTCACGCTTCTGAGCATGAAGAGAATCAAAAAACTCTTCGAGTACTGAAGTCAATGTTGAGTGATGAGCTAGACAGTAACGTTTTTGCAGACAATCTAGTTCAATCGGCTTTGTTTGAATTGCCAATGATTATGTCATTAGCATCAGTGAATTCGAACCTGAGCGGGCGACACCTAAAAGCTTGGATGGCCATTATCTTTTTTCTCAAGCAAATATCCGAAAAGAAAAACCTAAAGGACAACACTGAAAGGCTAATCGACTGGATAGCTATGTTCGACAAGTTTAGTTTTCAGCAAAAGCTGGTATGAAAAATATAACAAACAATTTAAGAGTGATTCGGCACGCGTGGCATTTTTGGTTTGCGTTGGCTTTAGTGGTTAAGGTGGCATGCGGCAGCATTGGTATTGCGTGCCTCACACCTTAATTGGGCGTTATGTGCTACAAAGTAATAAGTATGAGGTTCGGTTGTGGAAGAAATATCCCTAAAGTTAGATGCGTTGGAAAAAGAACATTATTCCCTTGCAGAATATTACGAACATAAAGGTTCATATGAAATGTCATACGTTGCTTTGTGGACTGTTTTAGAGCACATCATGAAACCAATTGCTTCGATCGGCGTAAAAAAGAAGCTCGAATCTGAGTTGCTTGAGTGGGTTAATCATATTCAAAAGCCAACTCCAGGCAAGCAGCCCAAGGAAATCAAGAATTTCAAAACAGAGTATAAGGCGACATCTATACCACCAATGACACTCATCGAAGAGACTATTGGCGAGTTGCCCAAATTAAGGGTGCTAATGGATTCTAAGGGAAAATATCGTCGTAAGCGTAATGATATCGCCCATCGCGCTGAGAAATTATCAGAAGCTTCGTATTTAGACTATAAAGAGTCTGTCTTAGCAGCAGTTATTGAAGTTAAACAAAGGCTTCGGGAGCTTGAAGAACGCACATAACAAAGCATTTAAGAGTGATTCGCAACGCTTGGCAGTTTCGCTTCGCTCAAGTATAGCCAAGCGTCGCTCACACCTTAATGCGGCGTTATAAGAATTGGTGACTTATGTACTATTTAAAGCAGAATGTTCTAGGAAAGGTGCCAAAAATTGAGCTAACTGAAAAAGAGTTCCTAGAGATTCAAAATGCAAAGAAAACTTTAAGGTGTACTCTTGCTATTGAAGAAAAATTCGAAATTCTGCTCTCTAACCTTAAAGAGTTGGAAGGAGAAATTGCCAAGGAAACAAGTTCTAATCAAGCATTAATGTCGGTTAGTTATACAGGCCCCTTTAACTTTCGAATTTTACTTGAGCGTAGACTTGCTAATCTTTTGACCTCAACAAAGACATATGTGGATCAGGTTCCATCCAATGTTCATGATAGTTTTGTTGAATCAACAGGTATTCTTGAAGAGGTAAAACAATATTTCTGCGATGCTTACGACTCTTCGATAGATTATCGAGTTATGGAGATGCTGCGGAATCACGTACAGCATAACGGGATCGCAATTCACTCAGTGCAGCATAATTCGAAACGTACTAATAATGGCATGAGAAATGAGGTTCTTGCTTTATCCAAAAAGGCCGAGCTTGTGCAAAATAGAAAGAACAAAAGAGCAACGTTAAACGAAATCCATGATTCAATTAACCTTCTAGCTTCTTGCCAAGAGTACGTTGCGAAACTAACAGAAGTTCACCGAAAAATTCGAGACAAAGTTGGACCAAATACGTCAGAAGCTAGACTCGTGTTCGAAAAAGCTATTGATTGTTACAAGCAACAAGGTGGAGACCCGTTGGGGCGCTTAATGCTTTCCATGAAAGAAAAGACGAAAGTGTCCTAGTATCAATTTTTCTTGAGTTCGATGATATTCGAATAAACTTGCAGGCTAAAAACTTGGTGTAAGATGAAAAATTCTTATAACAAAGCATTTAAGAGTGATTCCCAACGCATGAAATTTTTCATTCCATCGTTGGGTTTTGTGTTTAAGGTGGCTCGGTTAAGTTTCGTGGTAGCGTTGCTCACACCTTAATGCGGCGTTAGTTTCATAACATTTCCTATACACCACTGAGTGCATATGTTATTCTTTTTACTTCATAAAATAAGCCCTAAAATTATACATGGATGAGTGATGAGTAACGTAATTTCAGTTAGCAGTTTACCGTATAATTTGCCAAGCCATGAGCAAGAACAATTAAGAATATTAGCTAAAATAATCGGTTTTAAACCAGAACTACTTGTTGGGGCTGGAAAAGTAGAAGTAGATGCGATTTGTTCGATGATCTTGTATAGACATCTCAGTCAGAAGCAACGAGTAGATGCTATGAAACTGATACGAAGTGTTTCGAATAGAGCCTTAATGGGAAAACTAGTAACAGGAGCGCTAGACACTACTTTTGTTAACCCACAATATGGCATGTGGTCAATGACTGAGAAAGAGTTACAGTCTGATAAAGATTTTCATAGCTTTTTAGACAATTTCGCTAGTTATATAGGTATTGGTGCTTCAAGCCTTGGACTCAAAGACCTATACAAGGAATCTAAAGCTAGAGGTAAACTTGGCAGAGGTGGTTTAGCTATGCTTGTCATTTGGGGAGCTGTTGCGTTTAATAAGTCTGAATTAAAAAAAGTTAATACAGAGTTAGAAAATCGAAGTGTACGATTGGTTTCGGGGCTTCATCAATGATTTCAAATATTATTTCTTATGTGCTTGTCATTGTCTTCGCTATATGGTTGTGGAATGATGCTCCAGCTCAACATAGAGATAACCTGTTCTATGTGGCCGTAGTATGTTCTCAAATCGGTTTCTTTATTTATTCTCGAAAGTTAGAGAAACTTAAAAATAAGGTAGAAGACTTGGAAAATAAGCACTCTCTAGAAACAAAAAACTAACAAGGCATTTAAGAGTGATTCCCAACGCTTGGCATTTTTTATGTCATCGTTGGGTTTCGTGTTTAAGGCGTACAGGTTTCGTCTGGTGGTAGCGTTGCTCACACCTTAATGCGGCGTTAGTTGCCAAGAGGATAAACGTAACCAAATCACAAGGTTTAAGGTTAGAAATGCTAAAGTTTGGAAGTGAATTTCTAGGCTGAAAATGGTTAATCTCGGTTTGGTAATGTCATTTTTTAGCTTCAGTTTTTGGGCAAATGAAAGCTCACTTTTTCTTTGTTTTTGAAGCAGTTTGTACAATTAAAACGACATTACTTGTTGAAAATTCGCTCTTTGAGTTTGTCGCTTCAAAAGCTGAATTGCTTGCTGAAATGACGTTTTCTTTGGTTTGGTGAGTTCATGTGGTTTCAGTGACTTTGTTGAACCTACGCATTGCGAGATTATCGGTACAAAAGCGTTTTTTGGTGTTGTTAGTCCGTTTTCTTCGGCGTTGAATGTTCTACGTGGTTTCATTGAGTAGTCGCTTTGAAACTGCGCCTGACTATAATGCATCAAAGCACATAATTTTTGATGTTCGCAAAGTTAAAACTGTCATAAAATCAGCGTTTTGGTTTGGCAACTAACAAACGCTTCAAGACGGATTCGCAACGCGTGGCATTTTCATCATGCGTTAAGTTTAGTGATTTAGGCGGTTTGCAGAAATATCGTATTGCGTTGCTCACCACTTAAGCGGGCGTTATTCATCATATTCGTAGTAGGTAAAAATGGATAGTACAGAAAAAAAACTCAAAGTTATCATCCCACAAGATGTTCAACAAAAAATGGAGAATGGCGAGTACATATTAAGAGGTAGTCAAGTTAGAGATAATTTGGGGAAAATTGTTTGTAACTTAGAGACATTGGATGTTGAAGATGATGACTATTTTTCTCCTAGTCTTTTCTTGATACAAAATAACCACACGTTTATATCTCAATCTGTTATCTCGAAAAAGCTAATTAGTGACCTTGAGAGCTATAAAAGCAAGTTTGTCGCAATAGAAAACAAGCTTGATGAGGTGATTGAGTTTCAAACGAATTCCTTGGTGTCAAAAGTTTCAAGTTTCAATGAATTTTTTGCTACATTCCAAGAAAAAAGTAGCCTCTCAGATCAACGTTCGGTCTTCTCTAGTGGTATTAATGCTGCTTCAGAAATAGCGGCTAACTTAGAGTTGTATATTAAAAGATATTTAGATGGGACAACCGTCTTTCATCAAAACGCACACTATAATGGTCAGCTTTACTCTGACTATAAGAAGATAGATGGATACAAGCCAAGTATAGAAAGAACAGCGTTTAGTAAGTTTTCTGATAGCAAAGCTTTTTATTTTATCTATGCTTTTATGAACATCATTAACAATCTAAATATTCTTAGTTTGTGTGTAGATAAAAAGGTTCATCCCAGATATCAAGATAACCTCCTTGAAGTCAGAACCAAACTGGTTAATTTGATAGAAATCCTGATTAATGGTTTGTGTAATGAAAATAATATCTATCAAATGTGTTATTCAACTAATTATTCAAATTTATATTATCCATTGAAAAATTTGATGAAAATAGTCGAGTTTGACTCTAAAAGGTCAATAAACGATCTAATCTTGGCTCATTATCCCCAAAAAGTTAGTGTTAGTTATGATGAAAGCCGCGTAGATTCTTTGAATACTTGTATTTCATTGATTAAGGAAATTGACAGCCTGTTGTCTCGAAGTAATCAACTCTCTGATTTGAAATTAGAAGAATTACCTGAAATTACCGAGCTTGTATGGTTGGCGCTGAATGATGAATAACAAACTGTTTAAGAGTGATTCGCAACGCGTGGCATTTTTACCATGCGTTGTCTTGAGTGTTTAAGGTGGTATGCGGCGGCATCGGTATTGCGTTGCTCACACCTTAACAGAGCGTTATAACTCTTTTGTCAGTTTCATTGTTACACCTTTGATCTTGAAGAGCCTCAAGAACAATTAACTTGTTGTTAGTATGGTTGCTTATTTTGTGAGACCTTTTCGTTCAAACAATTGATGGGGAGGTTTTTAAATGGCAGCACGTCCTAGCTTACTAAAAATGAAAGTGGCTTTTGCAAAGGTTAACCGAGGTGTATCGGACGTTGGTACAATAATTGGTGGTAAAGTGAATCACAATATCAATGTGCTAACACCAGAGCAGGGCCGTTTTGAAAATGCATGTGCAATTCGGATGTCATATGCACTTAATTATGCTGGTTTTAAGGTTCCTTACATTAAAAATAAAACTGTATCTGGTGGACAGGGAAATTGGTATATCTACAGAGTCAGGGATTTGATCAGCTTCTTGCATCAAAAGTTTGGTGATCCTGAGGTTGTAATTGAAAATCCTAACGCGAATAAGTTGGCTGACTACAAAGGTATATTGGTCGTTGATGTGGATACTTGGCTAGATGCATCAGGGCATGCAAGTATTTGGACTGGCTCAAGATGTACGGATAGTTGTTACTTCCCACAAGCAAAGAAGGCGTACTTATGGAAACTAGAAGATTAGTCAGCACTATATTTGTTGCAACTTTTAGCGTGGGATTAAGCGCAAGTCCATTGAGCACTCAAAGTGATGAGCAGTTGTTTAAAAAATATGCGCTTTCTTCTTGTATTGCGACTTATTACAAGGGCTCCGATGTGGCCAAAGATGCGGTAACGGCAATGCAAGGCTACAGAGAGTTTTCTAATTTGCCTTTGGATGCATTTTTTGAGCTCAGTGAATTATTGAGCAATGAGAATATTGACTCTTATAAATCAAAAAGTGGTAGTGCAATAGAATTGGCATATTGTTTAGACTTCGCGAACTCAGAAGACGTTCATAAGCTATTGACTAAGGCAAAATCAGAGTTATAACAAACTGTTTAAGAGTGATTCGCAACGCATGGCATTTTTACTATGCGTTGCGTTTTGTGTTTAAGGTGGTATGCGGCGGCTTTAGTATAGCGTTGCTCACACCTTAACAGGGCGTTATATTTTTCTGAGGTTTCGATGGAACAAATAATTTCTAGATCATTTGATGAAATGGTCGCGACTTACACCCGAACGCTAACAAACTTTTATCCAGCGCGAGGGAGTACTGGTTTCACAGAAGCTAACCAAGTTCATATCTACGTAAATGCCCTAGTGAAATGTCTCGATGATGATCGAGCTGTATCATGGCTTGAGTTTCCTTGGTTTGAGAAAAAGCAGCACATTGATGGTTTTGTTTTTTCTCCTAAGCACAAAGCTGTTTTTTTCATTGAGGCAAAACGTTTATCTCACACAAAGAAAAAACAAGAAATTATAAACGATATTGAGCGTCTACATCATCGAGACAAACAGTTCCTTAATGACAATGGGGTTACCGGTTTCGAAAGTGAATACGTAGTTGCTTTATCTGATGTTTGGCTTGAGACAAAGTGGAAACGTTCGATGCCTGAATGGTGGTGTGGACTAAACAATGTACCAGAGCAAGTTGTGGCACATGGTTCACTTAGTACTCCAGATAGTACCATTCACAATAGCTTGGTTGATATAAATTGGCACCGAAGTACCCCATTTGCATACTGGATGGGTGAGCATTGTGAAAGCGTAAAAAACTACTGTTTACTGATGGCGGCATCAAAAATATAACAAACAATTTAAGAGTGATTCCCCACGCTTGGTATTTTTGGTTTGGATTTGGTTTAGTGTTTACGGTGTTCAAATTGAGTGTCGTGCTAGCGTGGCTCACACCTTAATTGGGCGTTAGGCTAATGGGAGTATCAAATGAATTTTGTTATTAAAACTAGAAAGTTAACTGAAAACGATTTGGGACGAGATTGCCTATTTCCAGTATTAGAGCAAGATCGATATGAAGAGCAACTAAAACTGTTGGCTGAAGATTTTAAAGCAACTAAAGGGATAAACTCTACATCAGTCGTTGGAGCTGAAATTCACATAGATAGCAGTTATTCCGAACAAGAGTTACTCAATAACCTCAAGCATCTTTTTCAAAGAGACTTTTGTATAGTTCGGTTCCAAGCCATTGAATCATTAGCCTAACAAACTGTTCAAGAGGGATTCGCAACGCATGGCATTTTCACTATGCGTTAGTTTTAGTGTTTAAGGTGGTTTGCGGCGGCTTCGGTATTGCGTTGCTCACCCCTTAACAGGGCGTTATTTCCGCAACGGATCTCTCAGGCTAAATGTACGTGATTGTAGCCTAAGAGTGAAAGTGGCGGGGTAATAGGGTGGAAAAGCGGCGAAAAGGGCGAATATTGG
>NZ_JAWPOL010000054.1:0-12131 GCF_033391095.1 Vibrio sp. Vb0667
GCAGACGGGTCTTCGCCAAGAGCGGCTGCCCATTCGTCTGCTAGCTTTTGATCGTCACTTGGTTCCATTTTTCTATCCTGTGTTACGCCTAACTCATGCCATAGCATGTCTGTTTAATAAGGTATCTTAATGGTCTATATCGTCTTCACTCTCAAGCTCGGACATGATGTCTTTACCTAAGAAAGCTAAATCTGTTTTGACGACATGTGGGCGCTCAATTTCCTCAGAAATTTGCACCGCTAATTTGTCTTCCGATCGACCCATTTTTACGCGATAGGTCGGTAGGTCTTCCACAAACATCGTCGCATGTTCTGGCATTTCAATCGGGATGATATCGCCCGGTTGCAGCTCCATGAGATCACGCAAAGAAATGTCTTTTTCGAGCAAGTTCACGCGGAAGTTAACCGGACAATCCATGATCTCTTCACGTAGTGCTGAGCTCCAGCGAACGTCCGTTTCCATCTTGTCAGACTGAACACCTGCGTCCAATAGTTCACGGATAGGCTCAACCATGGAGTAAGGCATAACGACATGAAAATCGCCGCCACCGCCGTCAACTTCTATATGGAATGAACTCACGACAATCACTTCTGTCGGGCTGACAATGTTTGCCATGCTTGGGTTTACTTCAGAGTCGAGATATTCGAACTCTACCCCCATCACTGGCGACCACGCTTCTTTATAATCTTCAAATACAATTTTCAGTAACAACTGAATGATGCGGCGTTCCGTTGGGGTAAATTCGCGGCCTTCGATTTTGGCGTGAAATCGACCATCACCGCCAAAGAAGTTTTCTACCAGAATAAAGACTAAACGAGCCTCCATGGTGATCAACGCAGTGCCTTTTAACGGACGAAAACGCACCATGTTCAAACTGGTTGGCACGTACAATGTGTTCTGGTATTCACCAAACTTCATCATCTGCACGCCATTGATCGACACCTCTGCCGTTTTACGCAGCATATTAAACAGACTAATACGCATGTGCCGTGCAAAGCGCTCGTTGATAAGTTCGAGCGTCGGCATTCGACCACGTACGATTCTGTCTTGCGACGAGAAATCAAAATTGACGGCACCCTCAGTGTCGTTTTCTATCGGTTCATCGACGTCATCAACATCGTCAACCCCATGCAATAGCGCATCAATTTCGTCTTGGCTTAATAGATCGGTCACGTTTTACCTATTGAATAACAAAATCTGTAAACAGTACTTTTTCAATCACTGGCTTACCGACCGCAGCATTCAGCGCTGCTTTGATATCTTCGGAAGCACGATCGCGCAATTCCACTCGTCCTGTAGGAGAGCGCAATTGATCAACCGTCGCGGAAGCAAACGTTGATAGCATAGAGCTTTCAATCAGTGGCGAATGATACCGCGCCAACTCTTCATTTTCTGCACCGCGAACCATTAACTGCGCTTTAATTTGAACCAACCTATCGCGGCTATCCCCAGTAACGTTAAATACAAATGCCTGAGGAAGATTCACATACGCGATGGGCGCAGCATCCGATGCCTTCACTTGAGCCTGTTGAGACGATTCAGCCTGAGCAGGTTCATCAGAGCCCATTAGAAAAAATGCCGCTGCCCCGCCACCAAGTAGTAATACTACAACAGCGATGATGATGATAAGTAACTTGCTTTTTCCTTTCGGCGCATCGGCCCCTTGTAACTGTTCTTCTGCCATTCTTGTCTCTTATTGTTCTTTTGAGTTACCAAGACGTTTTAGTGAGTTGCTTGGTAACCGTATGCCATTGCCGTTAAACGGCCTTTTATGCGTAAAAACTAATTCCATCACGCTTTGAAGCGACATTCAAATCCAGATTGACATCAGATTCAAAACCCTCTTCGGACTGTCCAGAAAAACCGCCACTTTGCGCGCTTTGACCATGTTGTTCAGCAGTATACCTACCTTGTTGTTGCCCGCTGTTTTGTTGCTGGACGGAAGAATCAGCCAGCTGCATACCTTGTTGCGCTAGCATTTCTCTCAAACGAGGGAGCGTCTGTTCAATAATGTCACGAGCTTGCGGGTTGTTCACTGTAAAATGTACATTGGCAACGTCGTTATTCATGGTCATACGAATTTGCATACGACCTAACTCTGGTGGATCAAGACGAATATCGAGATTTTTCAGATTCTTCGACATCATCATTTGCACTTTTTCCGCAACTTGCTCGTTAGCTAGCTCTTTAGTTAGTTGCAACGGAAGCTGAGCTTGTTGTGCAGCATCAATACGCGCTTGTTGCTGCACATTAATTCCTTGCTGACCTGCCATAGCCTGAAGCTGTCCAGCGAAGCCATGTTGGAGGTCCGGCTTATCTTGTTTATCCGCAGTCGCCTTTAGCGCACCAGTCGCCAATGCTGCGTTCATCACTTTCTGGCTAATCTCTCCGTCTTTCACACCCTGAAGCGACGTCGGCACTTGCGCGGCTATCAACATATCGGGCGTTGGAGATAATGCGACTTTATCTCCACTATGAGCAGTTTGTGGCTGGGGTACTTGAGCCGCTGTATGCTGGATTTGCTGAGACACTGCCATAGGTCCAGCCTGGCGAGTTAAATTATGTTGTACTTGTTGCTCTGCGAGAATCTGTTTAATGTCATTAGGGAGCGCAATAAATTGGGCAAGGTCTTGATCAGGAATATCCGCCGTGATCCTTCCTTGTTTCAACCCTTCAATGATCTGAGCTTCTTGCTGAGTCAGTGGTTTTCCTTGCGCCAACTTAGTATCTATAACTTCAAGTTCATCCAAGGAGACTCGTGGAAGCGCGTCGATGTTGGAACCATCAACGTCTGTTAACAACGGCGACAGATCATTAGCTACTTCACCACTGACCGCGCTCTTAGCCGTCGGATGGCTGGCTTGTTTCGCTAGCTCTTGCCAAGCAGCAAACTCAGGCGAAAGTTTGTCGACATCGATAGGTTGACCATTCTTATCTAAAATTGGCTCTAAGTCTTGTCCTGGGATCATCTGTGCTTGTTCAAGCGAATGAACTGATGGCGTTTCATTCAAAGCCAGCTCATCAAGGTGTGTCGAAACGGTTGCTTGCTCGTGGAACGAATGCACTAAATTCGCGCTCTGAGGCAAAACTTTGCCACTATCGATGGATGCATTACTCGCATTCAGGGTTTGATTCGCTTGTTCAATTCGACCAAGAAGCTGTTGTCCTTCGCCCATCGTGCTTTTTACGTCCACTGTATTTGATGGGTTGCTCGTATCGATTGATGTTGATTTCACTTTTTCAATAGCTTCAACATCATTCTCCAAAGGTGTGCTGTTACTCGCCTTTTGTAAACTTGCTTCTTCACTTAAGGTTGCATTCGGTTTGTTTGCTGATATTTCATCAAAACCATGGGGCTCGTCACTGACGGATTCTTGGCTTTCTTGCGCCAACAATTCGTCCGAGACGTTAGCAGAAGAAGTACTGCCTACATCCGCTCTTTCTTTTTCTTCAACCACTGTCGATTCTGTTGCTACTTTTTCGGGCTTTTGTTTACCAGCAAACGCATCGGTTAACGTTTCTAAAAATCCCTTGCTCTCAGTGCTCTCTGCGGACGCTTTAGCGGACACATCAGAAACTGGCGTCTTGGTAGTCACAGATACATGGGACAAATTCACACTCATTTAGAAACTCTCGTTCTCGTGGCTCTGAGTATATCGCTGGCAGGCAGCAATACTGGCGGCAAACTAAGGTCAAAAAGACCCGACACTGACAGCTAAAATGCAAAAATCACACCACAATATTGAGCCAATTCTCGGCAAGCTAATAGATGGCATGTTTATGGAACAAACATCAACAATACTATCCGATAACCTGGTTCCTAACATGATGTACAGCTACTTGATTGACTTTGAAAAACGATAAGCGTAAACAGACACTTGGCTTAACAATTAAGGAATCACTTTGAAGATCACAGAATTACGCCAATATAGAATCAGAGCAGGCAAAACAGAACAGTGGCTAAGTTGGATGAAGGAAGAACTGTTGCCCTATCAACGCTCACAAGGCATGCGTGTACTGAATACTTACGTCCACACTGGTGATGATGGACATGACTATTTTGTTTGGCTTAGAGAGTTCGACAATGAACAAGCACGCCAGGCTCTCTACGAAAAAACATACAACGAGTGGTGGGTTCGCGAGATTCGACCGAAGGTATTTGAGCTAATTGAACAAGACTCAATCAAAGTTACCTTACTTGAATCGGTAGAGATGTAGTCAACTGCAACACCGTAATGCAATATCGAACCGATAACGTTTAGAAACGATGTGGTTTTCGACTGTAAAGTAAGGTGGAAAACTCGTCCATTTGCTTTTGTTCGCGCTTAGCTTCAGCAAGTTGTTTCTCTTTTTCGCGTTTGTCTATCATCCACTCATAGGATTTGCGTTCTTTACGCACGGTTAACCAATATTCTTTACAGTTTTCAACCTGCTCTTTGAAATGACTTTCTGCTTGCTTTTGCTTAGATAAAGTTTCATCTAGCTGGGTAAGGAATCGATTTAAGTGTCCATATTGACTTGCCGTTAGGCCCGCCTGACCACGGTCGACGAGTTGCTGGCAATAATCAAGCCGATACTTTTCAATTTGTTCAACCTGACGGTAATAATCTTCGAGTTCAGAACGCGCTTTGTTCAGTGCAAGCACAGCTTGGTCTTCACGATCCTTAGTTTGCTCAAGTAGAAACTCCATCGCATTATTCATGCGCTATCACCCACCCAAAATGTTTCTAAGCATATTGACGCACATATCGTATGGCACCGATTCTTTCATGCTCTGCTGCAAGTATTCGTCTAACTTCGGTTTCAAAGTAAATGCGCCATCAATAGCAGGATCGGTACCCGGTTTGTACGCTCCAATCGAGACCAAATCTTGATTCTTGCGACAAATAGACAAGACCTGTCGCACCGCTTTTGACATCAAAACGTGCTCTTCAGTCGTGATTTGCGGCATAACACGGCTCACCGACTTCTCGACATCAATCGCCGGATAATGGCCTGCATCCGCCATTTCACGAGAAAGTACAATATGGCCATCAAGAATGGCTCGCGATGCGTCCGCTATCGGATCTTGCAAATCATCCCCTTCGGTCAACACGGTAAAGAACGCCGTAATCGAGCCTTGTTCGGCACTTCCATTACCCGCTCGCTCAACCAGCGCTGGCAGCTTGGCAAATACAGAAGGCGGGTAGCCTTTCGTCGCTGGCGGCTCACCAACAGAAAGTGCGATTTCACGCTGTGCTTGTGCAAAACGAGTCAACGAGTCCATCAATAGCAGAACATCTAACCCTTGGTCCCGGAAGTATTCAGCAATCGTTAATGCCGTTTGGCACCCCTTTAAGCGCATTAGAGGTGAAGCATCGGCAGGCGCCGCGACCACCACTGAGCGGCGACGACCGTCCTCACCCAAGATCTCTTCGATGAACTCTTTAACTTCACGTCCACGCTCACCTATCAGGCCGACGACCACAACCTGTGCGGTGGTGCCTCGCGTCATCATGCCAAGCGTGACCGATTTACCCACACCAGAACCTGCAAACAGACCGATACGCTGACCTTTACCAACCGTCAACAAACCATTGATGGCTTTTAGGCCAACATCGAGCGGTTCAGAAATTGGCTTTCGAGCCAACGGGTTGATTGGTTCGGCATTAAAAGGGGCACGATGATCGGTATACAAAGGGCCAAGTCCATCAAGTGGATTCCCAACCCCGTCTATCACGCGCCCAAGTAATTCCATGCCGACGGGTAAACCAGCGTCACTGGTTAAAGGGGTGACTCTCGCGCCAGGTAAAATGCCCGTAATTTGTTCGCTTGGCATTAAAAATAGGTTGTCACCTGAAAAGCCGACAACCTCAGCTTCCATCTGACCTGACATGGTTTCCACTAAGCATAAACTGCCAATTGGTGCGCGACAGCCGGTCGCTTCCAACGTTAACCCAACCACACGCACCAGTTTGCCAGAGGCGACAGGGCGCGTCGTAAGGCCTTCAACTTTGTAGCTTTTTAAGCGGTCAGCGAGTGCTTGCATGGATTACTCACCCTCTTGATGACGGTTTGCGCCACAAAAGCTGTGCAATACGCTTTTGACGCGTTCTTCCATGCGATAATTAATGCTTGATTCACCTGCTTCAATCTGGACGTCACCTCGATTGAGCGATGGCTCAGCAACTAACGTCCAGTTGCGACAATTAAGGTCTTCTTCACCATAAGCTGAACGAATAATCGCGACATCTTCTGGATTCAGGTGCAAGGTAATAGGGTGGCCTGATATTGGTAGCGCTTCGACCGACTGCTTCACTGTATCTAAAATAATTTGAGGGTTGGTTTGTACTTCAACGTGCACCACTTCTTTGACTAAGCAGAGCACCATATCCACCAGCTGCTTTTCAACCTGAGCATTCATCAACTCCAAAGGTTGAGCAAACTGATTGGCCAAGTTCATAAAAGTTTCAACTTGCTGCTGAATGTATTCTTGCCCTGCAGTTACCCCTTCAGCTTTTCCGAGCTCAAGACCTTCAGCATGGCCGGCTTGCAACCCTTCTTCTTTACCTTTGTCGTAACCTTGCTTAAAGCCAGCTTCCTGACCTTGATGTAAGCCTTCTTGATAAGCACCTTGCTTAATCAGTTCAATTTGTTCTTCGGTTAGCGCAAGTGGCTGCTCTTCTTCAGGCTCATCAAAATTCGGCACCCATCCCGGGTCATAGTTGAACGCGGTTTGTTTTGCTTGTTTGGCTTTAGGCTCGCCATAATCAGGCAGCCCCCAACGTTGAGGTTCGATCATCGAATCATCTTCATCAGGACGGATAAATCCACGTTTTCTATCGCCAGCCATGGGTTACCTATTGTGTGTTCGATTAAGAAGTGAGGGTGCTCCGCAATAGGATAATTGCGAAGCAATAGAAATTATAAGAATTCGTCAGCACCGCCAGACAACATGAGCTCACCAGCATCCGCCATTCGACGGGCAATTGCTAAGATTTCTTTCTGAGCGGCTTCTACATCTGCCACTCGTACTGGCGGCATCGCTTCTATGTCATCACGCATCATATCAGCAGCACGTTTAGACATGTTCTTGAAGACTTTCTCACGTAACGAGTCATCTGCACCTTTGAGTGCTTTTTGCAACACGTCTTGTGGTACATCACGCAGCAACTTCTGAATACCTTGGTCGTCCACCTCGACTAAGTTTTCGAAGACAAACATTAGGTCTTGGATTTGCGTCGCCATGTCTTCGTCCTGATCGCGAATTTGTTCCATCAACAAACCTTCGACGTTGTTGTCTAGGTAGTTCATGATCTCCGCTGCTGCTTTCAGGCCGCCAATTTTGGCTGCTTGTGCACCCGCTTGACCCGCGAACTGTTTCTCCATGATTTCGTTCAGCTCTGCCAATGCTGATGGCTGAACTTCTTCAAGGTTGGCAATACGCATCATCAGATCCAAACGCACGCGCTCAGGGAACTGAGACAAAATCTCTGCAGATTGGTCTGCTTCTAAATAAGACAGTACGATAGTTTGAATCTGTGGGTGTTCATTGACAATAATGCTCGCCACTTGGCGTGGGTCCATCCATTTCAAAGAATCCAAGCCTTTTGAGCCCGTACCAAGTAGGATCTGGTCAACTAAGTTGTTGGCTTTGTCTTCACCAAGAGCGGCAACCAGTGCATTACGCATAAAGTCTTCGCTGCCCATACCAATGTTGGTGTATTTCTGGATATCCTCCAAAAACGCACGATGAACAGCAGATACCTTGTCTTGGCTGAGATCCTTCGCGCGAGCCATCGCACTACCAACACGCTGAACCTGTTTTGGTTCTAGGTGACGGATAATGCCAGCTGCATCTTGTTCATTAAGGCTCAGTAGCAAAATTGCCGCTTTTTCTTCGCCAGTAATGGTTGAAACATCCAGCTCTACTGGCATTCCCGCGGCGTTGTCATCTTGAGGTACGATATCGTTAGCCATTGTCATTCATCCAGTTTTTCACTACTTGAGCAGCCAGTTCAGGTTCATTCGCAACCAGAGCGCGAACCGCTTTCAATACATCTTCATCTTTATGAAGGTTTGGCAAATCAATACTTGAGCCAAACTCGAACAGTTCGCTGCTTTCGATGTCACTGCCAATCAAGCTAGTTTCACCATCCGCACCAATCGGCAAGCCGTCTGGTCCGTACATTTCGTCTTCATCATCGCTGGTAGGGTTAAGCAATTTCTTCATTGCTGGGCGAACCAGAACCAACACAACCACAATAATCACTAATGCACTTGCGAACCAACGAACCCAATCACTGAAGTTAGGGTGCTCCCAAATTGGTGGTTCTTCTAGCTGCTCAGCCTCTGGCTCAGCAAACTTTACACTCAATACATTCAGCAAATCGCCACGGCCTTGATCAAAGCCAACGGTACCAATTAATACTTGGCGAATGGCATTGATTTCAGATTCGGACATTGGGGTATAAGTCACTTCACCCGTATCAGGGTTAACTTGACGACGGTCTTTAATCGCAACAGAAACGGTCTGACGAGCCACCGTCCCGGTCTGCTTTCGCTCGTGGCTGATGGTGGTATCTAGCTCAAAGTTACGCGTGGACTCTTTACGAACTGACCCCTGCCCCATGACAGAACCATCTTTCATTTGAGCCACATCTTGCGGAATAGAGGCATCCGCTGGAGGCTGATTACTCAACGCACCCGGAATACCCGCTACCATGTTACCGTTATTGTAATCTTCGAGTGCGTACTCACTGCGGGTCGCAGGGGTGTTCGGATCAAAGCGTTTGCGAGTTTGTTCAACCGCACTGAAATCCATTTGGATGTCAACCTGCGCCGTATAGTTGCCATAACCTAAAATCGGTAATAGTACGGAATCAATTTTTTCGCGCAGCGCTTGTTCTTGGTTGCGTTCTAATTCTTGTTCTTTGCGTCGCGCCGCAGAAGCAGGATCTTGGGAGCCTGAGCTGAGTAAGCGGCCATGCTGATCTGTGACGGTAATTCGAGAAGTTTTCATTCCCGGCACGGCACTCGCTACCATGTCGACAATAGAATCCACTTCTTGCTGCTTAAGGTTCGTGCCTGTCGACAATGTCAAAAATACCGACGCAGACGCTTCTTGGTTATGACGCACAAATACGCTGTGCTTTGGCAGTGCCAATAACACTCGTGCTTTGCGAACTTGCTTCATTTCTTCAATTGCTTGAGCCAATTGGCGCTCTCGACTGAGTTTGAGACGCTCTTGCTCGAGACGTTGTGAAACACCAAAACCCATGTCTTGCAGCAAAATATCATCGCCTGCTTCTGTAGCTTGGTTAACGCCGGAACGAACCATGCCAAGTTTGATCGAGTTGTACTCACTCGATTCAACAGAAACAGTATTGCCATCAAGCTTATAATTGATTTTCTGCTGGTCCAGATAATCCAGAACGGGGATCAATTCTTCGGTCTCATACGCACCAAGTGGGCGCATCTCCGGTTCTTTGACCCAAAAGAACAGCATCACGATCAATGCAACACAGATGGATATCGACAGCACAAGCACAACCTGACGAAGTAAATCGAGGTCGCCCACTGCCATATCGAATTTTGACGCACTGCGCTCCTCTAGATCTGGATTTTGACTCTCCACATCCACATCGGAACTTGCTACCAGTGCACCATCTGAGCCGCCTTCAGTGACGGTTAAATCTGTAGACTTGTCTGCCACACTTATTACCTAAATTACACTGGCATGTTCATGAGGTCTTTATATGCCTCAACGAGTTTATTGCGAATTTGAACCGTCGCATCAAAAGCGACACTAGACTTGTTACGAGCGATCATAACGTCAGAAAGGGATACATCGGCATCACCACGATCAAAACGGGTTTGTAAATCACCAGATGCTTTTTGAAGTGTGTTCACGTTATTGATGGCTTTAGTTAGGAGATCGTTAAAATCCGCTCCAACTTTCGCCCCACTTGCAGTAGGAGCCGTATTGGTTGCTTCTACCATCATGGCGCGCATTTCTGCCTGAATACCATCAATTTTCATTAGCACCTCTAAGCCAAAAGATTGACTATTAACAAAACTGATTATTGACACAGCAATTAACGTGCCATAAGACATTAGCAATCAATTTACTTACACTTTTTGTCTTATGGCCGTTGTCTGTGTTAATTCGGGATATCTATACCAGCATCACGCATTTTGGCAAGCTTATAGCGCAAGGTTCGAGGGCTTATACCCAGTTTCTCCGCCATTTCTTTGCGTCGACCATTACACTCAACCAAAGTCTCCAAAATAATGGCGTATTCTTGATCGCGCAGCTCGCTGCCTAAGCCTTCTCCACCAGTTACTGGGCGGCTGACACTCTCAGCTTGAGCAACTGGCTTAACATTGGGCACGACCATATCTGCATTTTGCACCACGTGTTGCAAGCTATTGGCATCTTGCCAATCTACGCCCTCGAGCAAAATGTGCTCTGCATCGATGTCGCCATTTTCACTTAATATCAGCGCTCGTTGAACCACGTTATCCAATTCACGAACATTACCCGGCCAAGGGTATTGCAATAGTTTTTCTAACGCAACGGTCGAGAATTGAGGCACTGGCATGCCCATTTTGCTGCAATGACGCTCAGCAAGATGCTTGGCAAGCGGTGCAATATCGCCTTTACGTTCTTTAAGTGCAGGCCACGCAATTGGGAATACATTCAGGCGGTAATATAAGTCCTCTCTGAAGTTTCCTTCTGACACGTATTGCTTAAGATCACGGTTACTCGTCGCTAACACACGAACATCTAACTTGATGCTTTTGCGACTGCCTAGGCGCTCTACTTCTCGCTCTTGCAAAACACGCAACAACTTCGCTTGCAGGTTCAGGTCCATTTCGCTGATTTCATCAAGCAAGATTGTGCCACCTTGCGCTTGTTCAAACTTTCCTGGGCATGCCTGAACAGCACCAGTAAATGCGCCCTTTTCATAGCCAAACAGTGTTGCTTCGAGCATATTGTCAGGAATCGCGGCACAGTTAATTGCGACAAAAGGACCATTTTTACGATTTGACGCGTTGTGAATATAACGCGACATCACTTCTTTACCTGAGCCACTCGGACCTAGCACCATAACATTCGCATCTGTACGTGCCACTTTATCGGCCAACGCGAGTAAGCGCAGACTTTTCTCATCAGCAACGATAGCATCACCGTTGTCATCACTTTTTATCGGTGCATAACGACTGACCATATTTAGCAACACTTCTGGTGCAAATGGTTTCGCCATGTAGTCAATCGCGCCATCTTTCATTGCAGACACGGCATCTTCAATGTTGGCGTACGCCGTCATTAGCAATACTGGTAAGTTAGGCCAATTCTGCTTGATGCTTTTGAGCAGAGCTAAGCCACCCATACCCGCCATTTGCACATCAGAAACGACGATATCAACCGTATTCGATTTCAGCTTCAACAGTGCATCTTCAGCACAGTCCGCTTCCAACCACTCATACCCTGCCAGAGCCAGAGTATCGACTAGGGCTTCACGAAGACCTTCATCGTCTTCTACGATCAGCACTTTGCTTTGCGCCATTATGATTCTCCAGAAATTGTTATTACCAAAAGCCGCTTATTGCGCTTCTGTTTGCACTCGCTCTAGCGGAATGCACATGGTGAAGCAGGCTCCATCACCCTGCTCTGAAATAAGCTCCAATCGACCGTCATGGGCACGGCAAACCATTTGAACAACTGCCAACCCTAATCCAGTTCCTTGAGAACGTGTGGTAAAAAATGGCTCCATGATTTTGGCTTGCAGTTCTTCGGGCACACCCGGTCCGCTGTCTTGCACAGAAATGCGTAACTCACCATTTACCGGGCGGAAAAAAATATCGACTTGCGATTCTTTACCAGACATTTGAATCGCATTCATGACCAGATTACTCAATGCAGATGCAATGGCGTTCGCATTGCCTAGTAGTTCAGTTTGTTCTTCTTCCACTTCTAGGCAGTAATCAATACTGTTGTTTTTTAGCGCGGTTTCGACCATCGGCTGATATTCCGCTACCAACTGGGCAATCGTAAATGGCTTAATGACTTTATTATCACCACCTTTAGCAAAAAGCAGCATATCATTAACCTGCTTTTCCAAATCGTGCAGTCGATCCATTAATTT
>NZ_JAWPOL010000055.1:0-11397 GCF_033391095.1 Vibrio sp. Vb0667
TTCTTTTAGTTGTTGATTTCATAACACTCTCCAATTTTGGGGGGTGGAAAGTGTCAACCTTATTTAGGACGGCACAGCTCCATTATAAAAAGCCTGCGAACGTCGCAGGCTTTTTTATCGATTGAGACTGTGTACGCAGGCTTACCTGATTATAGATGTCGGTTTATAGCTGAAAACGCATCAACAAAGGGCGATAAAAGTGCTGAGTGAGCCAGCATAAGCTTTTCCAAATTATGCGTTTGTACCAAGGTAAGTGCGCAATATAAACATAGCTAAATTCAATTTCTGGCCGGGCTTTTCTGTTGCGTTTAAAAGCCGGAGCACCTGAGCTCATATTAAAACGACGCTGGAATATCATTGCGTGGCGGATGGTATAGGCCGATATTCGACGATACAATGCGAGGCGTTGTGGCTTATTGGTATCGTAGCCAAAAATTGGGCAAGTCATATCATTATCAATTTCTACAATGCCTAACGTAGCCAGCATCTCTTCTTGATAAAACAGTCCCACTAACTTTACTAAATTGTTCTGGCTCGCCTGTTTTAAATATTGGGTTGAAAACTGGATGTTATTGAGGCTGTATTTATCAAGGTAAAGCATGTCATATAACTCTTTGGCACGCTGAAACTCTTCATCAGTGGTCAGTGGCCTAAACTGCCAATCTTTATCATTAAGCAGTTTGAAGTCTTTCGTTAAATCTCGGTTGAAGCTGAACGCTTGCCAATCATCAAGTAAATACACTTGTCGTGTTACCAAGCTTTGCCATTGCTGCTGCTCTAATCGCTGAATAAAGCGTGATTGTTGACGCTGGTTGAGGGAGCGAAGCACCAAGGGAAAGGTGGGATGTTTATCGAGTGCGACGCGACGCAGTTCATCGAGATTTAAGGATTTCCATTGTTCGCTATACATATTGGTGGACAAGCACTGATTGTTGAGCGTTTGGACTTGATCCAATCCAGCCAATGATAAGACTGGCTTAGTCATATTAATAAGTAACTTACATACCCATCGAACAGCCACATTTTTGACTTTGTGAAGCTCTTCTTCGGCGTAGCCACTAAGCAGTGTCATAGGGGAGACTGCATAACAGTTGTTTGGTATTTTTGGTGTTACGGAGTAAGGAATGGCAACATCATCGATATAGTAGCAACCAAAGCTTGCTGTGCATTCATCAATAGGATTTGACTGCATAAGAGTGATAAAGGTTTGATGCCATTCTTGAGAGGAAAGTGTCATGAGTTCAATGCCTCTCCATTCCACTCAATATCAACGGTAGAAGCGTCGCTCCACTTCGTCTTGTTCTGCCTAGCTAACCGGAGTAATTCAAACATACTCCGGATTTGGCTCCCGACCGGTAAGTTATGCTGTTGCATCACATTCACTCCAGACCACCAATCTTGCCAAGTTCGAGCTTTGAACAGGGATAACCCGCCTTCAGCGATGAGTGTTATTGGACCTAAATGATGCAATCGCTGCTTGGAAGGACTGGTAAACTCCATATTAGGAAGCAGTTGGTTGCATCGAGACGAGAGTAGGTGCAAACCACTGGTGGCTCTTGGGTTACATTCAATCACGTAGAGTTCATCTTGTGATTTGATGAAGTCAAACGACACTTGCCCATGATAAGTATGACGTTTACCAAAAGCTGCGATAAATGTATCTAGTCGTTCGCACGAGATCGGCTGAAAAGCACTGGCGGCCGAGCCGTTTACACAGTATTTCGGCACATAAGCTTGGTGTGCTTTAAGGTCACCATGTTCAAAAATGGCATAGTTACACACCGGAGTCCCTTGGATTTTTTGTTGCTGAACCCAAGGGAAAAGGGGCGATATCGTGGCGGCAGAAATAGACTGAGTCGTCACATCTCTTATGACTTGCCCGCCAAACCGAGAGTAAACGGGCTTTAGAACGGTCCTCTTATTAATTTCAATCTCACTTTTATCAGCGACCAAACGAGTTTTTGGAAGTGTGATTTCTGGCAAACCCTGAAGCTGTTCAAAGACGGTCAACTTGTTGTGCAGGGCATTGAGTAGTCCCACATTGGGCAGAAAAAAATCTACTTCTGGGCATTGTTTGGCAACATGAGCCAAGTAATACACTTCTTCACAAGTGGGTATCACTATATCAATACGCATCTGAGTAATGATTTTTAGGATCTGCTGTTGATAGGTGGGAAACGCAAATCGAGGTGAAGCGGTGGGTATATAAGACTCGATACCTCGCAAAAACGATCCCAGAGGCTTTTTTAGCGAATCGGTGAGAATTACTTCATGCCCATGATGCATACACATGGTTGCCCACTCTAGTGCAACTGGTGCTCGGGCTCCGGTGATTAAGACCCGCATATGTTCACCACACGTCGTTGTTTATTCATTGGCGTCCAAATAGGCGCAGGGCGGTAACTAAATCTGACAGGATCAAGCCGCAATTGGTCAAACAACTTTATCAAGGCTTGGTGTATAACCCGATGGTGGTGAACATCCGCTTCAATTTGAATGGCTTGTGACCCTGTTTGGGTGATTCGGTAATCCACGCGACCTTTGGCAGATAGTGTTATAGCGCGGTAGATGAGATCTGGTAACACCGTAACTGGGACGTGGTTTGCGTTTAGCGTGAGGCGATCACCACATCGTCCGGCAATCGTGCCAAGAGGTTCAAATACGCCATTATCCTGTTTATTCTCAATAATATCGTCGAGCTGATAACGAATAATGGGCTGAGTTTTACGACGAAAATCGGTGATAATTGGGCTGTAATGAGTACGTTCGGTATTCAGCCAATGTTTTTCGATGTAAATAACATCCTGATTCCAGCGCATTTGTCCATGCTGATCAGTACATGCAAGAAAACCTTCGGTACATTGATAGACTTCATGGAGTTCGCTGTCGAACCGTTGAGAAATAAAGTGACGGTCACTCTCAGTTAGGACTTCTGCACCAGAAATGATCCGCTGTGGTTGAATTTCGGGTTGACCAAATTGACCGCTGAACTGGGCGCAGAGCTGAAGAGCTTGCGCACTACCAACTAAAAGCGTGGGTTGGAACTCATCTAGCTCTTTTATCCATTCTTGGTAAGGTTTAGTTAAATCCGCATAAAAGAATGTGACAGGGCCTTTCGCGACGGATTTATACAGTGGGCTGTTGGCGCGCAAGGCTAGCGCAATTCGGTGCTTTTGCCATAGGTTGGGCAACAGGCGAGCCAATATATTGCCAGCCCACAGTTGCGTTTCCTGTTTGTCAGCAAGAAACAACCCGCGTATGCCTGATGTGCCCGAAGAAAGCCCAACAGTAACATCGCCAACTTTCGAAGCGGCGAAGTTGCGTGACTGTTCTGCTTCGAGTGCTTGTTGCATTAGCTGTTCAGCATCTAAGCCTTTCGTATTCAACTCTGAAAGGTTCTCCATCATGGTTTGCTTATTCATGATAGGGAAATCACTGAGTGGTGCACCTTGAAGTGAGCGGTAATACGGTGAATGACGGCATACCCAATCCAAGTGTTGCGTTAAGTGTTGTTGCTGCCATGTTTCGACTTGTTCACTTGAGCCGAAGGGGCGGTAGCGGGTTCGCCAGAATTCTGAGATAAGCGTTCTCACTTCATCCATCCTTCTTTGATTAGCTGCTGGATAGTTTCCTGACAATGTGAAGGCACGAAGCGAACAAAGTGGTGGGTTTGTTGGTAGCAACTTCTCAACTCGGAGAGGGTGTTTTTATAGGCTTTTGTATCATCGCAAAGCATGTTCGCCAGCCAATGTTGATCGATATTTTCACTCAAGCTCTCGATTAACCAGCATGCATCGGCGAGTAAGAACAGCCAACCTTGGTCTCTTTTAACCAGCAAGCCCACTTGGCCAGCTGCATGGCCTGGCAAGCTAACCATATAAATAAATCCATCGTCGAACATGTCTTTACAGAGCAAATTAACACCTTGGCACTGAGGAAGAATTTGGCTGATTGATACAGAAAAGTCACTATGAATGAATAAGTTAGATTCAAGTTGTGGAGTAAGTAGAGCTTTTAGGTATCCTTTTCTTACGCCTCCAATTCGACCACTTTTAGTAATTGCATCCACCCCTTTTTGTTGGCAATGCAATTGAGAGTGGGAAAACTCAGACACGGCAGCAATGTGATCAGCATGGAAGTGGGAAAGTACTAAGTGTTCAATATCATGAGGTTTGAGACTTTCTTTTGCTAACTGCGCAACAATTCCGTGTTCTTTTTTATAGCGACAAGGTGTTGTCCAAGCATAAAAACGTTCAGGGAAGGGGCGAGTCGCGCTAAAAAAATGCTCGTGATATCCCGTGTCAAACAGGATGTTGCCTTGTGTTGGGTGCTGAATTAACGCAACGGCTGCCGGAAATGCTCTAGGCTTGATACCAGAACCTGGTTTGACAACAAAGCCTGGGTGTACGCAGTGTCCAGCCTCAAAGATTTTTATTTTTAGACCAGTTTGCATACTGCTGTATTCCTTCTTGAATTGAAAAAAGCGGTTGGTAATTCAGTGTTTGTTTCGCCTTGCTGATATCCAGAGTTTGATGATAGTTAAACAATCCTGCGCTGTATGAGGTGAGCCTTGGTTCTGGCTGATGTGGTAAGTGCCTTCGTATTTGCTCACTGAGCTTTAATAATGGTGATACAACGCCGTATGGTAATGATTGTAACGTTACTTTTAGGTTTAACCCCTCACATAAAGCTTGCAGAACAGTCTCAATTGGCATTGGTTCGTTGTTGGAAATGTTGAACACATCACCATGCTGAAGTTGGCCTGCCTGAGTGCAAGCGAGCATCGCTGCATGGGCAACGTTGTCTACATAGGTCAGATCAACCACAGGATTTCTACCCGATGGCAGAAGCAGAGTGTTGTTTTTTATCGCCTTAAGCACTCTTGGGATAATCGCGCGATCATTGGGTCCAAAAATGCCACGCGGTCTTAAAATGATCGCTTTGCTTTGGCCTTTTACGGCTTCAATTTCCGATAGGTATTTTGTGTGTGCGTAATCATTACACCAGTATGAAGCTATGGCGTCGGTTTCTCTAATATTCCAACGGTCTTGATGGTCAAAGTAGACGCTGGTGGACGAAATATGGATAAAACGCGAGATTTGATGCGTATTAGCCGCATTGACGAGGTTTTTGGTGGCATCTACATTGGCTTGATAAAACGCCTGCCACTTTCCCCATGGGCTTGAGAGAGCGGCACAATGGATGACTGCATCCATACCTTGGCATACCGCATGAACTGCTGAGTGGTCTCTTAAATCGACTATATGGGGGATAACATCGAATTGCTCGGCGAGTTGTTTAGCGATGACTGTATTTCGTGCTATAAAATGCAGTTCATGCTGCTGGTGAAACATTCTCAGAATTGCGCTACCCAACATCCCGCTGCCACCAGTGACCAATATCTTCATAGTTTTAGCACTCCCATCCCTAGTGACAACCCTGCGGCGGTGCCAGCTAATAACACATGTTTTCCTGCGGCTTCTGGCTGATTACGCAGCCAGTGTAAGTTAATTGGGAGTGAGGCGGCGACTTGGTTTCCCAAAGTCGAAAAGTGATTAACGGTTTTCTCTGTTGGTAGCCCGGTGAGTGAAGGCAGTTTTTTTAATCCATGCGCGCTGGCTTGATGAGGAAGAAAATAATCAATATCGCTGAATGTTACCGGAGAGGCGTCAAACCCTTTTTTTAGAAACGCTGGTAAGGCTTTACGCACATGTTTAAAGAGTGCTTTGCCCTCCATCTCAAACTGGCAACTTTTTAAATAGGCTTGATGCTCGGAGGTATGCGGATTGATATGACTACCTCCGCCCTTAATTTGACAAAATGAATACCCGGTATGATGCGTTTCAAAGTGACTGGTGAGCAATCCATCATCGTTGTGTTCTTCGAGCAAAAATGCGGCGGCACCGTCCGCGAATAAGGTTGCAACTTCTGGTTTGAGCGTAAAATTTCGATTCAGTGTGATGCCAGTGGCGAGTTCGCTGGTGACAATAAGAATCCGACGGTACCGTTTTGCTAAGAATAGACTCTGAGCAAGACCAAGCGCAGAGAGAAAGGATAAACAGGTGCTGTTCAAATCAAAGCTTTCTAGCCATGTTGGAGCGTCTAACGCGGCGAGAACCGCTGAAGCGTCGTAGGGTAGAGACTGGTGGTGTGTACCGCTAGCGTAGATAAGGAGATCAACGGAGCTTAAGGTATGTGTGTTTCCTAAACACTGCTCTATTGCCTGCACCGCCATGTAAATAGCGGTCTCTTTTGTATTGGCTACATGACGATATTCAACGTCGAATTTATTTCGGCAGGTCCCTGGCGCTAATTTTAGGAAGTGATCCATCTCTCGATCAGACCATTGATTCGTTGGCAGGTAGCTTCCACTGGAAACGATGTTAAAGCCCATTATTCTCTATACACTTATTAAAAACGTCGTTCAAAATAAACCACGTTGCATATTGAAGCTATGGTGAGCGAGATGAAAAATAAACAGAACAAAACAAATGGGAGTAAGAGCACGCTTTGGGTGCAATGCTGAGAATGAATTTTCAGGAATGAGCCAGGCTTTTATTTGCTGGCTCAATTTGAATAGAGTGAGGGTTACTTCTTAAATTTCGCCAAAATACGATCCAAATGGTTTGCAAATTCGCGTCGATCGGTTTGAGAAAGCGCGGCGGGCCCACCTGTCTGAATTCCGCTTGAACGCATGGTTTCCATAAAGTCGCGGATATTTAGGCGAGCTTTGATGGTGTCTTTTGTATAGAGCTCGCCACGAGAACTGAGGGCTTGAGCGCCTTTAGAGATAACCTCATCTGCAAGCGGAATATCTGACGTGATCACCAAATCGTTGGCTTCTACACGCTTGACGATTTCGTTGTCTGCGATGTCAAATCCCGCAGGGACTTGTAGCGAATGGATGTTGTCTCTTTTCGGCACAGGGACAACGTGGTTAGCGACAAACGTACATTCAATCCCCGTACGCTCGGCGGCACGCACAATGGTTTCGCGAATAACTTTTGGACACGCGTCTGCATCTACCCATAACTTCATGATGATTTCTCACTTAGCTTGGCTTCTAGCTCTTCAATACGAGCCACTAATTTTTTCACCGTGCTTTCTAGCGCTGCAAGACGATCATTATCGGTGTGCGCTTGTGCTGCGACTTCAACCTTGGGAACACGCTGAGCACTTTTCCAACTTTTTATTGCGGTGATTAATGCAGGCATTGGGACGGGCGTTTTCAAGCGTGCTTTCACTAACGCTACGGTTGGTTCTTTTCCTTGTTGTTGCAGTTGTTCCATTACCGCTTCTAATTCTTTAGTAACGTCTTGAGTTAACATTTTTAATCCTTAACAACGATATATCTATCATCATACGTTGAGTGCGCTAATTTGGCGAATGGCATTTTGGAGAGTGTAGTGTGAGAGATCTCTTACATAGGTTGTGAGAGAAAACGATTTCGTAAGCGGGAAAAGAGAAGATAAAGAGCTTAAGTTTATGATAAATAATGATTTAACAACTTGTTAACCAATGTGAGAGCCAAATATTTATCTTGGATAGATTGTCTATTTTTGGAAAAGGCGTAAATTGAGAGTTGTCAGCAGGAAGCAGACATGGAACAGGAAAGCACCAAGGATTTGGTTATCGTCAGGAAGACGATTTGGTTGGTCAGGATGATTAATCAAGCATGGAGCGTAGGACATTGTAAGGATACGATCATCAATAGGATGTTGATGACTAAGGTTAGACAATGGACCCTCTAGGATTGAGGTTATGGACAGCATCAGGAAGATGCAAGGGACACCGCTCAAGGAACAAGTGACGTGTGCTAACGAGGAATGTTAGCAGTCAGGATGATAAGGACACCGCTAGGACAGCGACGTAAGGAATAAGCTGACGGAATCAGCCACTATTATGGATGATGCATGGAGCACTTTTAGTAGCCGGACTGCTGCGAGTAAGACCATGACCCCGATACTTATGTGTCGGGGTCTTTCTTATATAAAAACGATATCCAGTGTTCTCATTGAATTAAGCATCTCGATGTTGCTTGGGGATATCAATATCACAAAATATATAAATTCCTAATAACACTTAATAAAAAACAACTCAGATCAATATCCTTTCCAACCAGTTGGTTTAACTTTCGGCTTCTCTACAAGGTGTTATGCCCGCAATCATTGAGCATGTTCAGCTCATCGAGTTTGTGATCTGCGGATAGATTAAGTTTGTTGTAATCAAGGAACAGATGTGGCCATAGTAACCAGAAGAATGCTTCTTCTACCCTACAATGAGTCGTTGCAACTAGAATTCGTCATGCTGAATTGCTGTGCGAAAAACCGTGCTGAATTGAATGGTCCGTATACAGTTGCGTCTGCCAAACAGATGTTTGAGAAAATACTGGATGATGAGAACATTTATAGTATGGCAGTGCTAGAGAGCACCAGTCGTGACTATATGGGGCACGTGTTTATTGCTAATCTCGATTCCGAACCTGAATTAGGGTTTATTTTTGATAAATCATATTGGGGTAAAGGGTTAGCAACAGAAGCACTAAAAGCATTTTTCCCCAAAGCGTACCGTGAGTTGGGCTTGAATAAGGTGAAAGCTAACGTGAATAGCAATCATCAAGCTTCTATGGCGGTACTGAAAAAGCTGGGATTTGTTAAAACAAAAGAAAGTAAGGATATATATGGTCCTTACTTTGAAATGGAATTTACAAGCGATGCGGTGGTAGGTGAAAGTTCTGCGGCCTGAAACCGACCATGGTTAACTCTCCTTGGTAGCAATCGTCACCAAGAGATGAAAACTCAAATTGATACACCGTATGCCAACGCCAGACTCCGTCTGGCGTTTTTAGTTTATGGGCACCAAAGGCGATGCTGATTAATTGGAGATCCAATTGCTCACATTTACGCGTGATGGCCGCTTTTGCGAGTTCGGCTTGGCGACGCTGTTGCCAAAACAGGTAACAGAAAAAGCAGAGCCCTAAAATTGCTAAAAGATCACCAATCATTCCTGAACCTTTCTTAGCTTTTTGTTGCTTGTTGTAAGCTTACTAGCGCATTTGCTAGTTCCTCTGATGGGTTTGAATGCAGCAAAGGCAATAACACCATTCTTAACTCTGGCAGCATCACTAAATCGGCAAATAACTGATTAAATAGGGCTTGATTACCGGTTTGAGCTAAACGCAGCAAAAACTGTTCTGCTACCTTTTCATTGGCGAGTAAGTGCCAAGCGCGACCCGCCACACCAATCAAAACCTCCTGATGGCTTAAACGAGGGCTATGCAATATCGCATCTAATACTGGAGAGGCGACTTCTGTTGGTGCACCAGCAAGGGCTCGGATAAGTGCTGAAAGTAGGAAGAGATCAGGTTCGCTACTTGCGATTTCTTGCTGTGCCTTTTCCGCAATACGTTCTGCTAAACGCTCTTGAAGCTCTACATGCTCAAGCGCACCTAATAGGGCATAAAGTGGCTCATTTGGTAGGTGGTTCAACGCTTTGCGTATCATTACCCCGTTTTGCTCTTTGTCCAAACGAGCGGCCATGTCGGTGATCCCTTGCAGACCTACGGTTTGCCAATTATCCCAGCCTAAACCACCTGAAAAGTAATGCTGAGTGTGCTCATAATATTGGCTGGTAGGAAGATCGAGGTTCGCGCGGACCTGGCTATGAAACACGGCCATTTTGTCTTCGGAAGGTTTGAACGTATATGGGTTATTAGACAGCTTTTGCTGTTGCTCTTCAGAGATATCACCATTGAGGCGTGTTCCCATGGCTTCCACTACGTATTTAATGAAATTGCCGATATCCGCTTGCTTTAACAAACCGCGCTCGTCCAATTCAAACTTTAGAAACCAAATCCAAGGTTGCTTTTGTTCATTCCAATAAGCGATGGCAAGGTGTGCTTTACGCTGCATTGGGAATGGGTACGGTGCTTGACCTTTTTCTACATCGGCAAACTCTTTCTTAGCGATGGTTTTGATACGACGACCAAGATCGAAGATTTGATAATCACAGCGGCTGTTGTTCAACAGTTGAGTGAGGGTTTGAATGTTTTCCATTAAATACGACGTCCTAACGTTCTTTTCACAAGAAATGGTATCATTCTCGGCTAATTCAAGGTTCGAGATAGAATTAATGGTAACAAATACTCAATTGGTCGACTTACTTCACCAACTTGAAACGCAGCTTAAAGAACATAAGTTGTGGCAACACACTAGGCCTTCAGAGCAAGCCTTACAAAGCGTGGAGCCATTTGCGATTGATACATTGCATCCTCATGAGTGGTTGCAGTGGATCTTTATAGACAGAATGCACGTGCTAGTGGAAAACAACCAACCATTGCCAAGAGGGTTTTCTCTCGAGCCCTATTTTTCAGAAGCGTGGAAGCAGGAACCGCAGTTCGCAGAGCTGCTTGTTACAATCCGAACCATTGACGAACTGTGTAAGTAAACTAATGCTAGAACAAAAAATAGCGCGATCTTCAGAACCAGTTGAGCTGGAGATCGTTTATCAGGATGAATATTTTGTAGCGGTCAACAAGCCTGCCGGCATGTTAGTGCATCGCAGTTGGTTAGATAAACACGAAACTCAATTTGTCATGCAAACTTTGCGCGACCAAATTGGTCAGCATGTGTTCCCATTGCATCGTCTGGATCGTCCAACATCTGGTGTGCTCGTGTTTGCTTTGTCGAGTGAAGTCGCATCACAAGTCATGCCGATGTTTGCTGAACATAAAATGGAAAAGACATACCACGCGATAGTACGCGGTTGGATTGAGGAAGAGGGCGTCTTGGATTACGCACTCAAAGTGGAGTTAGACAAGATTGCTGATAAGTTCGCTTCACAAGAAAAAGAAGCGCAAGAAGCGGTGACGGAATATAAGCCGTTGGCTAAAGTGGAGGTTCCCTATTCGACGGGTAAATTTCCTACAACGCGTTATTGCTTAGTTGAGATGAAACCTAAAACGGGGCGTAAGCACCAACTTCGTCGTCATATGGCACATCTACGCCATCCGATCGTGGGTGATACAACGCACGGGGATGGAAAGCACAACAAGCTGTATCGCACAGAGTTTGATTCTCATCGTTTGCTACTGCATGCTTCAGAGTTACGGTTTGTCCATCCATTTACCGATCAAGAGATTGTCATGACGGCCAATCTTGATGAAACTTGGCAGCAATTGTTTACTCGATTTGAGTGGGATGAACCGATAATCGGCGCAGTTAGATCTAGATAATGATTGAGTACAAATAAAAAGGGTTAGCATCAATGCTAACCCTTTTTAATATTTATGTGCCGTCCTAAATAAGGTTGACACTTTCTACCCCCAAAATTGGAGAGTGTTATGAAATCAACAACTAAAAGAACTCAGCGCGATTACTCCCTCGCTTTTAAACTCAC
>NZ_JAWPOL010000056.1:0-8237 GCF_033391095.1 Vibrio sp. Vb0667
CCGCGATCAAGCAGGTGCGACAGACGTCATACTAGATATCAAGCGACTTCTCCTATCCCCTGGGAACACATCAATCTTACCGGAGAATATCGTTGGCCAAAGCCTTAGCGTAGGATTTCGCCCTCTCCCGCAAACGACCCCTATTTGCGGAACTGCGGGCGTGGCGCTGTTGGTGTTGACACCAAACGCAGCGCTAGATCCTGTCGGCGTCGCAGCGGGCCTGGCGGGGGCGGTTTCCATGGCGTTCGGAACCGTGCTGACCCGCAAGTGGCAACCTCCCGTGCCTCTGCTCACCTTTACCGCCTGGCAACTGGCGGCCGGAGGACTTCTGCTCGTTCCAGTAGCTTTAGTGTTTGATCCGCCAATCCCGATGCCTACAGGAACCAATGTTCTCGGCCTGGCGTGGCTCGGCCTGATCGGAGCGGGTTTAACCTACTTCCTTTGGTTCCGGGGGATCTCGCGACTCGAACCTACAGTTGTTTCCTTACTGGGCTTTCTCAGCCCGGGGACCGCCGTGTTGCTAGGATGGTTGTTCTTGGATCAGACGCTGAGTGCGCTTCAAATCATCGGCGTCCTGCTCGTGATCGGGAGTATCTGGCTGGGCCAACGTTCCAACCGCACTCCTAGGGCGCGTATAGCTTGCCGGAAGTCGCCTTGACCCGCATGGCATAGGCCTATCGTTTCCACGATCAGCGATCGGCTCGTTGCCCTGCGCCGCTCCAAAGCCCGCGACGCAGCGCCGGCAGGCAGAGCAAGTAGAGGGCAGCGCCTGCAATCCATGCCCACCCGTTCCACGTTGTTATAGAAGCCGCATAGATCGCCGTGAAGAGGAGGGGTCCGACGATCGAGGTCAGGCTGGTGAGCGCCGCCAGTGAGCCTTGCAGCTGCCCCTGACGTTCCTCATCCACCTGCCTGGACAACATTGTTTGCAGCGCCGGCATTCCGATGCCACCCGAAGCAAGCAGGACCATGATCGGGAACGCCATCCATCCCCGTGTCGCGAAGGCAAGCAGGATGTAGCCTGTGCCGTCGGCAATCATTCCGAGCATGAGTGCCCGCCTTTCGCCGAGCCGGGCGGCTACAGGGCCGGTGATCATTGCCTGGGCGAGTGAATGCAGAATGCCAAATGCGGCAAGCGAAATGCCGATCGTGGTCGCGTCCCAGTGAAAGCGATCCTCGCCGAAAATGACCCAAAGCGCGGCCGGCACCTGTCCGACAAGTTGCATGATGAAGAAGACCGCCATCAGGGCGGCGACGACGGTCATGCCCCGGGCCCACCGGAACGAAGCGAGCGGGTTGAGAGCCTCCCGGCGTAACGGCCGGCGTTCGCCTTTGTGCGACTCCGGCAAAAGGAAACAGCCCGTCAGGAAATTGAGGCCGTTCAAGGCTGCCGCGGCGAAGAACGGAGCGTGGGGGGAGAAACCGCCCATCAGCCCACCGAGCACAGGTCCCGCGACCATCCCGAACCCGAAACAGGCGCTCATGAAGCCGAAGTGCCGCGCGCGCTCATCGCCATCAGTGATATCGGCAATATAAGCGCCGGCTACCGCCCCAGTCGCCCCGGTGATGCCGGCCACGATCCGCCCGATATAGAGAACCCAAAGGAAAGGCGCTGTCGCCATGATGGCGTAGTCGACAGTGGCGCCGGCCAGCGAGACGAGCAAGATTGGCCGCCGCCCGAAACGATCCGACAGCGCGCCCAGCACAGGTGCGCAGGCAAATTGCACCAACGCATACAGCGCCAGCAGAATGCCATAGTGGGCGGTGACGTCGTTCGAGTGAACCAGATCGCGCAGGAGGCCCGGCAGCACCGGCATAATCAGGCCGATGCCGACAGCGTCGAGCGCGACAGTGCTCAGAATTACGATCAGGGGTCTGTTGGGTTTCACGTCTGGCCTCCGGACCAGCCTCCGCTGGTCCGATTGAACGCGCGGATTCTTTATCACTGATAAGTTGGTGGACATATTATGTTTATCAGTGATAAAGTGTCAAGCATGACAAAGTTGCAGCCGAATACAGTGATCCGTGCCGCCCTGGACCTGTTGAACGAGGTCGGCGTAGACGGTCTGACGACACGCAAACTGGCGGAACGGTTGGGGGTTCAGCAGCCGGCGCTTTACTGGCACTTCAGGAACAAGCGGGCGCTGCTCGACGCACTGGCCGAAGCCATGCTGGCGGAGAATCATACGCATTCGGTGCCGAGAGCCGACGACGACTGGCGCTCATTCCTGAAGGGCAATGCATGCAGTTTTCGACGGGCGTTGCTCGCTTATCGCGATGGCGCGCGTATTCATGCCGGGACGCGGCCAGCCGCGCCGCAGATGGAAAAAGCCGACGCGCAGCTTCGCTTCCTTTGCGATGCTGGCTTTTCGGCAGGTGACGCGACCTATGCGTTGATGGCAATCAGCTACTTCACCGTCGGCGCTGTTCTTGAGCAGCAAGCTAGCGAGGCAGACGCCGAGGAGCGGGGCGAAGATCAGTTGACCACCTCAGCGTCTACGATGCCGGCGCGCCTACAGAGCGCGATGAAAATCGTCTACGAAGGCGGTCCGGACGCGGCATTCGAGCGAGGCCTGGCTCTCATCATCGGCGGTCTTGAATTGATTTGGACAAAAAACCAAGCATAGCAAAACAAAAAAATTAAGCTCGGAACCGCACAACGACACCCTGTTGTTGTGCGGTTCGAGTACCCAAGCGAAGCGCGGGAGCACTTTAAAAAACACTGACGCGCTTCGCTTGTCGGCTTCACGCATGGATAACTATTCGCAAGCGAAAGTTACCCACACGCGAACCATGAAATAAAAAGTCTAAGGCTCCATATGTTGAATATGAGCTAACACTCTTTCTAACTCAGTGAGCGCATAATTAATGGCCATGATGTTCTGGGGTAACGTTTCATTGTCACGTTGACGCTCGAGAACCTTGATCCGAGATTGGATAATTTCAACAGCAGAATTCATAACAGACACCTCAAGAAGATGAAAGAGCAATGCAGCCGCAAGCAGGCGAACTGCCCTTTCGGCTGCGCCGACCCCTACCCATTTCGACTCGATTTTGAGTGATTTGGATATCGTCTATGGTCGCTTTCCGTGGAGTTTTTTCTCTTACCCTTTCGGGCTGCCCTGCGCTGTGTGTAAAGGCTTTCGCCCCCCGTCCGAGTCACACAACACTAATCAGTTATTCCTTTTCCGCTTGTCCCCTCTAGCAGCTACAAGGGGCGGTATTATCGAGCTTTTCGCTTAGTTCTGATTAGTGCCTTTACCTGCCACCTTTCGGACTTCCCTTGGTCGGTGGCTGATGCGCGTCGTTCTGTCCAAAACATCTTGATCCAAACAGAGTGCAGGAATACTTGAAGTGCTTTTACGATATGAGCTATCATGAAAGGACTTACCGACCGCGAAATCGTAAGTATTTCCGAAAAAACCACCTTGCAGGGTGGTTTTTTCACATCTGGGGTTTATGTTATTACAACGATCCCACTCCAACAAGCGAAGATCGCTATATTGATTTCTATTGTCTAAATTCTGGGGCGCATTATTGGTCATATGTTAAATAGCCAACTTAGCCACTAAAAACGCCCATCTGACGCCCTCAGAAGCGCTAGGAGCGTTTTTTAACACTTTAGATAGGCAGAATACCCCTAAATCGATTTGAAAGTTTGTGACACTTTAGAGGCGATTTACAGGGCAAAAACTCACGAACTGGTTTGAAACCAAAAATCCTCCTTACACGCCATTTTCCTAACTTTGGGTACCTTCACGATGACAGAGACAAACCACAACGTTCTACCTTTCCAATCTCGATACCAAAAAGACATCGAGGAAATCAAAAACGAAGTACGCATGCTCGAAGCGGCTGGCCACTTTTCTGAATATCCCCACTCAACCACTGAAGCCAAACTCTTACCGATGAACCCCAACAGGGGGGAGCCGCAAGCGTAGAACGTCCCAAGACGTTCAGGGGAGCCCACGACCCGATAGCGCAGTGGGGGGCTTGCCCCGCGCGTCTAGGCAAAATGAGCGAGCGAATGTGCCTTGACCCACCGCGTTGATAGCGAGCGTTCAGCGAGTCCAACGGAGGCGACCTGGAACACATCCGCCAGGTGTGTGGAAAAAAGCCCTAGCAAGGCGGTGGGTCAAGGCGTAGCCGCAGACGCGCCCATGCAAATGAAACGTAGCGTCCAGCGAAGTGAAATGCGCAGCCAGTGAAACTGGCGAAGTCTTGATTTAATGGGGCGTTCAGCCACATTGAATCAATGCTCTGAAGCTAGAAATAAGATGAAATTCGAACGGATTTACATCAATTCTACAGTCAAATCTACCCTCAAACTCAATTGACGATAAAGTTGATGATCTATTTGTGGATGAAAACACTAAAAATAGGAGATTAAATTGACGGTAAAATTGCGGATAAACTAAGACGCTGACACACGAAAGAACGACAGTTCTATTTGGGTGGAAGTGTCTAGCGGGTAGCGAAGCGAAGGGCGGGACACGCCCGATTAGCCTGTGAAGTGAGTGGTGCAACAATGCCGCCAGCAGCAGGAACCCACCGAAGCGAGTCCGGCGTTCGCGCCTAACCGCAGTAGGAATCCTCGTCGTTTACGGCGAGGAGGATGTCAATTAAATTAGATAAATCTCTTATTGATAGACAAACACACTACACTTAATACCCATTATGTTAAAAACGACAGGATTCATGAAAATCATCAGAATTGTGCAGGATGGTTCACCTATCGATTAGATATGGGGTCTGAAGGCCAATAGAACGAAAACGTACGTTAGTGAAGTAACTGTCTGATATATCGAAACATAATGTACATTGGAAAACGCCATCAAAACGGTGTCTTTTTAATCGAAAATTGGCACTTAACGGACTTTCTTGTCTACTAATCGATTTTTCAGACGATAATTTTCCTCTTACCGTACGTTTTCGTACGGTTGGACCTCAAACCCCTTTGAGCGTGGCAAGCTGCACAAAGGGATAGGGCGGCACCAGAGAAAAATCACTCAGGGTCAATGCCAGCGCTTCGTTAATACAGATGTAGGTGTTCCACAGGGTAGCCAGCAGCATCCTGCGATGCAGATCCGGAACATAATGGTGCAGGGCGCTGACTTCCGGTGCCAGCAGATATTTTGGCAGTTTGCCTTGGATCAGAGCCATCTGACGCAGGGCTAGTGCAGCCGGATAGTCAATAGCTACCGGCAGCGGTGCGGACTGTTGTAACTCAGAATAAGAAATGAGGCCGCTCATGGCGTTGACTCTCAGTCATAGTATCGTGGTATCACCGGTTGGTTCCACTCTCTGTTGCGGGCAACTTCAGCAGCACGTAGGGGACTTCCGCGTTTCCAGACTTTACGAAACACGGAAACCGAAGACCATTCATGTTGTTGCTCAGGTCGCAGACGTTTTGCAGCAGCAGTCGCTTCACGTTCGCTCGCGTATCGGTGATTCATTCTGCTAACCAGTAAGGCAACCCCGCCAGCCTAGCCGGGTCCTCAACGACAGGAGCACGATCATGCGCACCCGTGGCCAGGACCCAACGCTGCCCGAGATGCGCCGCGTGCGGCTGCTGGAGATGGCGGACGCGATGGATATGTTCTGCCAAGGGTTGGTTTGCGCATTCACAGTTCTCCGCAAGAATTGATTGGCTCCAATTCTTGGAGTGGTGAATCCGTTAGCGAGGTGCCGCCGGCTTCCATTCAGGTCGAGGTGGCCCGGCTCCATGCACCGCGACGCAGCGCCGGCAGGCAGAGCAAGTAGAGGGCAGCGCCTGCAATCCATGCCCACCCGTTCCACGTTGTTATAGAAGCCGCATAGATCGCCGTGAAGAGGAGGGGTCCGACGATCGAGGTCAGGCTGGTGAGCGCCGCCAGTGAGCCTTGCAGCTGCCCCTGACGTTCCTCATCCACCTGCCTGGACAACATTGTTTGCAGCGCCGGCATTCCGATGCCACCCGAAGCAAGCAGGACCATGATCGGGAACGCCATCCATCCCCGTGTCGCGAAGGCAAGCAGGATGTAGCCTGTGCCGTCGGCAATCATTCCGAGCATGAGTGCCCGCCTTTCGCCGAGCCGGGCGGCTACAGGGCCGGTGATCATTGCCTGGGCGAGTGAATGCAGAATGCCAAATGCGGCAAGCGAAATGCCGATCGTGGTCGCGTCCCAGTGAAAGCGATCCTCGCCGAAAATGACCCAAAGCGCGGCCGGCACCTGTCCGACAAGTTGCATGATGAAGAAGACCGCCATCAGGGCGGCGACGACGGTCATGCCCCGGGCCCACCGGAACGAAGCGAGCGGGTTGAGAGCCTCCCGGCGTAACGGCCGGCGTTCGCCTTTGTGCGACTCCGGCAAAAGGAAACAGCCCGTCAGGAAATTGAGGCCGTTCAAGGCTGCCGCGGCGAAGAACGGAGCGTGGGGGGAGAAACCGCCCATCAGCCCACCGAGCACAGGTCCCGCGACCATCCCGAACCCGAAACAGGCGCTCATGAAGCCGAAGTGCCGCGCGCGCTCATCGCCATCAGTGATATCGGCAATATAAGCGCCGGCTACCGCCCCAGTCGCCCCGGTGATGCCGGCCACGATCCGCCCGATATAGAGAACCCAAAGGAAAGGCGCTGTCGCCATGATGGCGTAGTCGACAGTGGCGCCGGCCAGCGAGACGAGCAAGATTGGCCGCCGCCCGAAACGATCCGACAGCGCGCCCAGCACAGGTGCGCAGGCAAATTGCACCAACGCATACAGCGCCAGCAGAATGCCATAGTGGGCGGTGACGTCGTTCGAGTGAACCAGATCGCGCAGGAGGCCCGGCAGCACCGGCATAATCAGGCCGATGCCGACAGCGTCGAGCGCGACAGTGCTCAGAATTACGATCAGGGGTCTGTTGGGTTTCACGTCTGGCCTCCGGACCAGCCTCCGCTGGTCCGATTGAACGCGCGGATTCTTTATCACTGATAAGTTGGTGGACATATTATGTTTATCAGTGATAAAGTGTCAAGCATGACAAAGTTGCAGCCGAATACAGTGATCCGTGCCGCCCTGGACCTGTTGAACGAGGTCGGCGTAGACGGTCTGACGACACGCAAACTGGCGGAACGGTTGGGGGTTCAGCAGCCGGCGCTTTACTGGCACTTCAGGAACAAGCGGGCGCTGCTCGACGCACTGGCCGAAGCCATGCTGGCGGAGAATCATACGCATTCGGTGCCGAGAGCCGACGACGACTGGCGCTCATTTCTGATCGGGAATGCCCGCAGCTTCAGGCAGGCGCTGCTCGCCTACCGCGATGGCGCGCGCATCCATGCCGGCACGCGACCGGGCGCACCGCAGATGGAAACGGCCGACGCGCAGCTTCGCTTCCTCTGCGAGGCGGGTTTTTCGGCCGGGGACGCCGTCAATGCGCTGATGACAATCAGCTACTTCACTGTTGGGGCCGTGCTTGAGGAGCAGGCCGGCGACAGCGATGCCGGCGAGCGCGGCGGCACCGTTGAACAGGCTCCGCTCTCGCCGCTGTTGCGGGCCGCGATAGACGCCTTCGACGAAGCCGGTCCGGACGCAGCGTTCGAGCAGGGACTCGCGGTGATTGTCGATGGATTGGCGAAAAGGAGGCTCGTTGTCAGGAACGTTGAAGGACCGAGAAAGGGTGACGATTGATCAGGACCGCTGCCGGAGCGCAACCCACTCACTACAGCAGAGCCATGTAGACAACATCCCCTCCCCCTTTCCACCGCGTCAGACGCCCGTAGCAGCCCGCTACGGGCTTTTTCATGCCCTGCCCTAGCGTCCAAGCCTCACGGCCGCGCTCGGCCTCTCTGGCGAGGCGGATGTGACGCGGGTGCGCTTCGTGAAATCAGCCCAGCGGCTCGGATTCAGCCTCGACGAGATCGCAGAGCTGCTGAGGCTGGATGACGGCACCCACTGCGAGGAAGCCAGCAGCCTGGCCGAGCACAAGCTTCAGGACGTGCGCGAAAAAATGACCGACCTGGCGCGCATGGAAACCGTGCTATCCGAACTTGTGTTCGCCTGCCATGCGCGGCAAGGGAACGTTTCTTGCCCGCTGATTGCTTCGCTGCAAGGGGAGAAAGAGCCGCGTGGTGCCGACGCGGTGTAGCCGAGGGTAGTTACGCCTTAGCGTGCTTTATTTTCCGTTTTCTGAGACGACCCCTTCATGCCGCCTGTTTTTCCTGCTCATTGGCACGTTTCGCAACCTGTTCTCATTGCGGACACCTTTTCCAGCCTCGT
>NZ_JAWPOL010000057.1:0-7318 GCF_033391095.1 Vibrio sp. Vb0667
TTATTATCACCACCTTTAGCAAAAAGCAGCATATCATTAACCTGCTTTTCCAAATCGTGCAGTCGATCCATTAATTTGGTTTGGAAGCGATCTTTTGTCGCTGGAGGAAGATTTGGCGCTCCCAAATTGGATGCATATAACATAGCGCTCGACAGCGGCGTTCTTACTTGGTGAGCAAGCGATGCAACCATACGTCCTAACGACGATAAGCGCTGTAAATCACTGACACGAGCTTGAAGTAAACGGGTTTCGGTTAAATCGGTAATCAGGATCAATTGACCTGTTGTGGACGCCGAGATGGCGAGTCGAACTTTACGGCCATTACGTAATGAAACTTCGTGGCCATCATCTTCACGTGGGTCAAACACCGCCTGGATAACGTTGAACCATTTTTCGTTAACCAGTGGAATCTCAAGAATTCGGTGCGCTTCTGGATTTGCTTCACGCACTACTCCGTACGTATCGAGCAAAATCACTCCAGCAGGCATCACATCGAGCACCTGTTTGTAGCGCTCAACCTGATTCTCTACGGAATCTAAATGGGATTGATTGGTGTTGTTATCCATTACTGCCTGTCGAAATATCGCCGCTAAAACTAAAATAGCTTGGTAAGCAATTAGCGTACCAAGCTATTTTCTATATTTATCAGGACGTTAAGCTATCGACAATAAGTTGACACTCAGAGATAACGGTTTTGGATGCCAGAAAAACGATGTTAACCAGCCCAAGTGATTATTCAGATATCGTCTTAAAACTTCACTTTACCTAGCGCTGTAAGTTGTACTTACGCATTTTTTCCACCAGCGTAGTACGTCGCATACCCAGCATGTCGGCCGCTCTTGCTACAACGCCACCCTGCGCTTCTAATGCTTGGCTGATCATATTAACTTCTAAATCAGCCAGCAGCTCTTTCAAATTAACCCCTTCCGGTGGCAGCGCTTGCGGGGCGTTCATGCTGTGATCAAGGTCGTCTTGATCTTCAAAGCTAAAATCTTCAGAGAAGATATCTTGGAATACATCACGCTCTTGCTCTTCCACCGAAACAAATGGGTTGCTCTCTGGTTGGAACTCTGGGATGTCACTGTAGCGATATTTGGTTGGTAGATGGTTTACATCCACCAAGCTATTTGGATACAGAATAATCATTCGCTCAACAAGATTAGCCAACTCGCGTACGTTGCCCGGCCAGTTATGCTCCATCAGTGAGTTGATTGCACGAGGTGTAAAGCAGATAGGTTGTCCGCCCTCCGCCTCTAAACGTGTCATCAGTTCTTGCAGCAGCAATGGTATATCTTGTTTGCGCTCTTTCAGCGCTGGCATCTCAATTGGAAACACGTTCAGACGATAGAACAAGTCTTCTCGGAACGTACCTTCTTCAATCATATTTTCTAGATTACGGTGTGTCGCCGCCACAACTCGAACATTTACCTTGATGGTACTATTGCCACCTACACGTTCAAAGCAGCGTTCTTGCAATACACGAAGCAACTTTACTTGCATCGACATTGGCATATCGCCAATCTCATCAAGAAAGATCGTGCCACCGTCTGCGAGCTCAAATCGACCTTTACGGGCAGTTAACGCACCAGTAAACGCGCCTTTTTCGTGACCAAATAATTCGCTTTCTAGGAGCTCAGGCGGTATTGCACCACAGTTAATAGGTACAAATGCGCCATCGCGGTATGAAGAGTGATAGTGGATGTTACGCGCAACAACTTCTTTACCTGTACCGGACTCACCTAAGATCAACACGTTTGCTTCCGTGTTTGATACTTGCTCAATCAGGTGTCGAACTTCTTGAATACCTCTACTTTGACCAACTAAGCTGCGAAAAAGCGTGTTTTTGCGTGCACTAGCAACAACATTCACTCCTTTTCGCCCCAGAAAATCTTTGCAGTGGCGTAACGCTTCACTAAGCTGTGGGTAATTAAGCGGCAGCTCTAGTTCACCAACAAAATTTGGAAGATCATCAACAGGCAAAGGAAAACGGCCCATGACTAGAAGAGGGATGTGGTAAGCGCTGTTTAAATGAGAGATAACCGTACTCGCCGCTTGACCTGCTGGAATATTACCAACAATACAGCACGACCATACGCTAGACCAATCAACAACGCTGAGCTGATCAGAACTGACCGCTTCGCAATTTTCTCCAACAAATTCCAATATATTGCTTAAATTTAAACGACTTGATGCGTCATCATCAATTACAAGCAGCTTTGCCAAACCATGCATAAGTAAGAATGATTGCCTTTATTTTAGGTGCGTTGCGGCCAAACCTTGATTTGCGCAATTGGGTGCTAAAGAAGGCAGAACCACCACACTCAATTTACGATAGACAAAATAGGAAAATCAGCAACAAAAAAGCCATTAGGGCTACTAATGGCTTCTATTTTATTTGAATATAAAAATAAGGCAACCAAGCAATGGAGAGGTGTGAGCTTGATAGAAACTTTGCTACACAACTCGTTGCGCAATTGACAAATATATTCGTCTAGTATCTTAACGCATTGTTTTGACTATTAAATACCAACTTCAGCAGCGGTAAGATTATGAAACTCTGTTGGGATTTGGTCCCAAGCGGACTTGATCTCACGGATAATGTCGATAACGTCGTCGATCAGCTGAGGCTCATTTTGATGGTTAGCAGCAGAAATTTGCGTGATCATAAACTCATACAGTGAATCTAAGTTTGAAGCAATATCACCACCGTCATCCATAGATAGACAGCTGCGTAGCGCGATAATGATGTCTAACGCTTTACCCAAGCGCTCACCTTTTGCTGGAATATTGCCTGCTTGCATGGCTGCTTTACCTTGAATAAGGCGCTCAATCGCACCAGCCATAAGCATTTGAATGACTTTGTGCGGAGAAGCCGCGCTAAGCTGGCTGTCGACTGATACCTTTTTGTATGCTTGCAAAGAACCGCGCATAGTAATCCTCTTTTAAATAAATTTTTTGTACTGCTGAAGTGAACGCTGGCCATAACGAAACTTATGGAGCTCTTTTCCGACCTTTGACGTTTCCGATTGCATCAGCTCGACAATTCTTTTGGTACGAGTTAGCAATGCTTGCCACTCTGCATCCTGCTTAACCAAAGGATTTTGATGAATAATTGGTAACAGGTTTTGCAATAACCGTTCCCTGATATCGACCAAGCGAAGAATTTCTTCAGCATTAAAATCAATTTTTTCTAATTCTTGCGTAATTAGTTGATCTATATCACTAATTTCCATGAGTTCTTTTTGCATTTATTAACCCAACGCACTCATCAAAGCGCCTAACTGGCCTTGCATTTTACCGGTCGCATCTTGCATCGCGGTAAACTTCGCATGAGTACGCTTCTCTAGGCTTTCCATGCGGCGATCTAATGCCGCTTGATCGTCACTCAAACGGTAGTTTTGTTCTGTGAGACTTTTTTCTCGAGTACGAATACTGCCTGTAATACCTGTGATACCGTGAATCGCATCTTCTACTCGTTTAGCAAAACCTGTGTTGCCACCGAAGAACTTTTCTAACTCGTTGAAGTTATTGTTCAACTGGCGATCTAGCATGTCATAGTTGATTTCTAGGGTGCCTTGACGTGTGGTCGTAATGCCAAATTCTGTTAAGGACTTTAGGTTTTCAGGCGCCTTATCGATTCGAGTAGAAAAGACCGATTTTAATCGTGAATCTGCACTGCGTACGGTGCTGTCACCTGACAACGGCCCTTTTTGACCAGTTACCGGATCCACACTCGCCAACGCTTGGGAGGTTTGATAAAACGAGTTATACGCTGCCACAAAGTTTTCGATATCGTTGCGTACACTTTGACGGTCGTACTCGACACCAATTTCAGCAGGCGGTTTATTCGGTTCTGATTTGCCTTTTAGTGTTAAATCAACACCTTCGATCGCATCTTCAATCACATTGTTGTGGCTAGATAGCTTTGCCACGCCATCAAGCAGAACTTCTGAATCTTGCCCTGCTTGTACTTCTGTCATTCCAAGGTATTGTTCAAAAGCAGATTGTGCCTTTGCGATTTTCGCTTCTGCTTCATCAATTTTTTCCAGACGCTCACGTTCTTGAGGATCAAGTTTAGCGCGATGAATTTGCTTAGCTTGCGCTTCGGAAAGTTCACCACGTGCCACTTTTTCGTCTAACGCTTGCTTTTCACTCGCAATTTTTTGCTCGATTTCCGCTTTTTCTTGCTCAAGAAGCTGCTTAGCCTCTTTCGTCGTAACGTAAGAATCGGTTAGGGTGCCCGATGCGGCATTATTCCAGCCTGGTACATCTGGTGCCTTCTCTATTGCCTTTTCGTCGAGTTCGAGCTCTGGTTCTTCATAAGAGTCCAACAAAGTACCTGACGCAGTTTCTGTCCACCCTGGAATTCTGTCTTCAGGGCGTAAACTCGCGCGTCGGTTGGCTTCATCAATGGCTTCTTGACCAGCTTTGGCTGCTTCTGCACCCGCCGCAGAGATTGGCGCTTGCGATGCATCATCTTGTACATCGTCTGCCGCTTTTTGCTCTTCTGGAGGTAGAGGATTGCCGTTTGCATCCAGCTCTTCTGCTGGTTGTTCCGGAAATTTAAGAGGACCTAAGACATCTTCCGCCGCTGAACGAGCTTCTTCAAGCGCGTTGACGCGGTCTTCAAGTGTTTGGTATTCGAAATATTTAAGAGGGTTGCCTTTTTCTGCCTCCACACTGACTCTGATTTGATGATCCTTACCAGAGAGGTTAGAAGCAAGGATAAGGCGTGGACCTTCGACGTCGTTAATAAGAGATGCACGAACGCCAGGGTTATCTTTAGCGCCATTAATGCCGCGTACGACATCGATGAGCTTAGATCGGGAACGAACATCGATATTAAAACGCTCGTCACCAAGCGAAATCTGCAGCTTACCAGGGCCAAATTTTGCGTCTTCTGGCAATACGTCAGAAGCGACTTTATGGCTCTGAGCAAGCTGCAACACATCGATAGCATATTTGCCAGCGATAGCATCTGTGGTTGCCGTGGCAGATACAATATTGTCATTGGTCGTTTCGACGGTGCGAACGGCAAATGCTTTCTCCTGACGAAAGTTCGCCATGAGATTTTTCATCGTATCCAATGATTCTCTGAGTCGCCCGTAAGCACTGATACTGGCATTAATTGTCGTGCGTTCGTTGTCGATGCGTTGCTGCTTTGGTACGCGTTCGGCATCCACAATTTTGCTGACCATGGAATTAATATCCATGCCGCCAGACATCCCCAAAGGGCCTAAACTCATCAAATCACCTCTAAAAACGACTTACACTTTTTCAGTCAACAACCCGCTGTTGGCTGTGTGCTCAGCTAGGCGACGCAATACCACTAGCATTTCTTCATCAGGAATTTGACGAATCACGTCACCGGTATTGGCTTCATAAATCGTCACCACATCTCGTCCGGATTCTTCATCCACTCGAAATGCGACTCCTTTGTTTATGGACGTTACAAATTCATTCATTTGTGCGACCAATTTTTCACGTTCTTCTTTGTTCAGTTCTTGACGACTTTCAGCCATCTCGATCGCAGCTTGAACAGAGAAGTCGTATTCGGTGTTTTTCGCTTTTTGCGGCGAAATCTCACCATTTGAATTTGCTGGGCTAGACGTGCCTATATCATTGCCATTTTTATTTGCAAACTTTGTGCCATTTGGCGTGCCGTAAGGCTGGATGTTCGATGCGTAGGAGGATATATCCATTACAATCTCCCTTCCACCTTATGGGCTAACGATAGAATCTATCGCTTTGGTGCCCCAGCACTAAGGTGTTGACCTCAGGCTGGGTTTACCACTTAGCCCAACAAGCTTAGCGCTGCAGATGGAGACTGCTTCGCTTGAGCCAGGATTGAAGTACTTGCTTGCTGAAGAATTTGCGACTTAGTCATCGCAGTGGTTTCCTTCGCGTAATCAGTATCTTTAATACGGCTTTTAGACGCGTTAACGTTCTCGTTAATGTTGTCTAGGTTGCTGATTGCGTGGTTGAAGCGGTTTTGGAAAGCACCGAGTGAAGCTCGTTGGCTGTCTACGGACTTAAGAGCGCCGTCGATAACCGCTACTGCTTCTTGAGAGCCAGCTACTGTGGTTACGTCGATGTCTTTCACTGTTACGTCTTTCGGACCACCAAAGCCGATCTCGTCTGCTAGGTTGCCAGAAAACTCAACATCACCTTCAACTTTTTGAGAAGAAGCAAATACTTGTAGTTTGCCATCTTCGCCAACAGAGGCTTTTACATCATCGTTTTGACCGTTGATGTATGTCGCTAGCTGTTCAATATCATCGCCTTGCTTAGCGCTGATTGATAGCTCTTTCTCTTCACCCTGCTTGTTGGTGTAGCTCATTTTGAACTCTGTTTTCTCACCAACAGTCCAAGATGCGTCTTTACCCTCTTCTGCTGCGTAGCTCTTACCACCCATTGCTGAAGTGTCTGAGCGTAGGTTACCCATAGAAAGCATCACTGCTTCACCTGAGTCCGCCCCGATTTGGAAAGACTGAGTACCGTAAGTACCGTTTAGAAGCTTGTTACCACCGAAAGAGGTAGTTTCAGCAATACGGTTTAGCTCGTCGTTTAGCGCTGTTACTTCTTCTTGGATCGCTACACGTTCTGCTTTTGAGTTAGAGCCGTTCGCCGATTGAAGCGAAAGATCACGCATACGTTGTAGGATGTTGGTAGATTCATTCATTGCACCTTCAGCAACCTGTGCAATAGAAATACCGTCATTTGCGTTTTTCACTGCCATGTCTAGGCCACGGCTTTGTGCATTCAAGCGGTTTGAAATCTGTAGACCTGCAGCATCGTCTTTCGCGCTATTGATTTTATAACCCGAAGACAAACGCTCCATTGATTTTTGTTGACCGTCAGCTGCCTGGTTTAGGTAACGCTGTGCAGTCATCGCAGAAACGTTAGTATTAACGTTAATCGCCATAATTGATCTCCTTAAGGCTTTAGTGAATGTACCGTCGTGTCTCTCACCTCACTTAGGTACATCTCATTTCTCTCAGTCCCTTTAACGGCGACCGATGAATATCCTTTAGAAGAAATTTTCAATTTTTTGCGATTACTTTCTTTGGCTTACTGAAATGTGATGAAGCTCTAATGTCGTGATTCGCAGAAATCCTGGGGGCCCAAAAGACAGAAAAAAACCCAGCCGAAGCTGGGTTTACTCGCTCATCTCTCACCACGAGCCAATGAGGTTCTCGTCTTAGGTTTGAAATTAACCTAGCAGACTTAGCGCTGAGTTTGGCGCTTGTTTCGCTTGCGCAAGGATTGAGCTTGACGCTTGCGATAGAATTTGTGATTTGGTCATTGCCGTCGTTTC
>NZ_JAWPOL010000058.1:0-7287 GCF_033391095.1 Vibrio sp. Vb0667
CAAGGAAACAACTGGACAGTTGAACGCTTCGGACGCTACACCCACACATTAAAGCCGGGTTTAAACTTGATCATTCCATTCGTTGATAAAGTTGGTCAAAAAGTAAACATGATGGAGCGCGTTCTCGATATTCCTGCGCAAGAGGTCATTTCAAAAGATAACGCTAACGTGGTTATTGACGCTGTCGGATTTGTTCAAGTGATCGATGCTGCAAAAGCGGCTTATGAAGTCAACGACTTAGAACACGCTATTAGAAACTTGACCCTTACGAACATTCGTACCGTTTTAGGTTCAATGGAACTGGACGAAATGCTGAGCCAACGCGACATGATCAACTCTAAGCTGTTGGCGATTGTTGACCAAGCAACAAACCCTTGGGGCGTAAAAGTCACACGAATTGAGATTAAAGATGTCCAGCCACCAGCCGATCTGACCGCTGCAATGAATGCGCAAATGAAAGCCGAGCGTAATAAGCGTGCGGAAATTCTTGAAGCAGAAGGGGTTCGCCAAGCTGAGATATTAAAGGCCGAAGGTCATAAACAATCAGAGATATTAAAAGCTGAAGGCGAAAAGCAGTCTGCTATTCTCCATGCAGAAGCACGTGAGCGTGCCGCGCAAGCAGAAGCAAAAGCGACTTACATGGTTTCCGAAGCCATTGCAAAAGGTGACATGCAAGCCGTCAATTACTTCATTGCACAGGGTTATACCGAAGCGATCAAGAGCATTGGTCAAGCCGAAAATGGTAAAATCATTATGCTTCCATTAGAAGCAACCGGACTAATGGGCTCGGTTGCAGGGATAGCAGAGATGTTTAAACAACAAGATAAAGAATAATTTATGGACTTTTTTAGTTTGTTGGAAGGTATCTCTTTCTGGCATTGGCTAGCGTTTGGCTTTGCTCTTTTAGCAGTTGAGCTACTTGGTACCGCAGGGTATTTTCTCTGGCTCGGGATGTCTGCACTTATCGTTGGAGCAATCATGACCGTTTTGCCAATGAGCTGGCAATTGCAATGGCTTTGCTTTGCAAGCTTCAGCTTAATCACCACCTGGCTTTGGTGGCGACGACAATGGTCTAAAGACAAGCAAGAAGACCAAGAAAGAGATCTGAACCAAAAGTACAAGCAGTTAATTGGGCGTACTCTTATCCTTGAAGAAGACTTTTCCGTCGGACTCAATCGCATCAAGGTAGCCGATACCACATGGTCCGCACAATCGGATCAAGCACTTCCAGCCGGTACCCGCGTAAGAATCACCGATGTGGAAGGTATTATTTTAATCATTGAGCCTGATTCTAATTAATTTATGCCAAAGTAATGGGGCAAATCATGCTCCATTACTTTAATCTAAACAACTGCTTTCATTTCATTACCTTAATTAAAATCGAGAAAAAAATAAGTATTAGTAATATTATTAATACCCTACCTACCATTTCCTATTATTTAATTATTCAACACACGACAATCAATAAGATAGAAATATATCTAGGTAAATTATCGATCTAAATTTATTTTAAAAAATAAAACTTTATTGAATTATTTTTTGATCTTTTTATCCTCGGATACATACTTAACGCATAAGCATTTAAGTTGAGTGCTTTTTATTTGGTAAGTAAGAGGATGTACTATGAATAAGCTTCTCTTTTTAATGTTGTGCGGTATTTTTTCTTTTTCTTCCTTTGCCTACAACAACGGAAACGGCGGTACAACTAATTTGGGACCTATAGTCGAATGTAAGATGCCAAGTGGCGACGTCACGAATATTCCAAGTGAAATGTGTCGATTTAGAGGTGGGGAATGGGAATAGTAAAGAAGTAAGAGATTAGTTTGATATAAGAGCCCTCTTCAACCTTACCTTTCTGCGTAGTCACGGTTTATACAAGTACGTAGATATTTAAAGTTTATATTGAGGTGATGATTATGAGATTTTTATCTGGTCTATTAGTAATATCTTTTGCCATAATTCCGTTAACCACTCATGCTAATGGTGCATCCGGTGGTCGTACGTTAGGCCCAGAGATAAAGTGTGAGTTGCCAAACGGTAATGTACATATGTTGCCACCGTTATATTGCAAAATATACGACGGCCGAGAAGTGAAATAGAAAAGGAGCCTAGCGGCTCCTTTTATTATCTCATTAAGTATTAGTGGAAGCTGTAAGGGATAAGAACTTGTAGACGTAAGTCTGTTTCATCCGCATCGCCAGCACCTGCGTACTCATCACGTTCTAGGATTGTACCGTGTAAACGAATGGTAGAACCTTTAAGCGCGCCACTTTGTAGTGAGTAAGATACTGTTGCGTTAACTGCGTATTCGCTTTCGTAATCCCAGTCACCTGATGCTCCGCTTGCTGCAGAGTCAGCGCCAGTACCGTAACCAAAGCCTAGGTAGTAGTTCCAGCCGTTACCTTGGTTGTAAGATAGACGGTTGTACCATGCTAGCTCACCCGCTTTGTTCCAGTCAGATAGCGCGTCCCACCACTGAGACCAAGTACCATTGTTCATACCATATGTATGAATAGTACGAGGAACGAAGTCCGCACGGTTATCTGTGTCTGTGTAGCGCAACTCAGACATCCAAGCTAGCTTGCCGAAAGATTGGTTCAAAGACAGACCAGTGTGGAAACCTAGACCATCGTATTTCACATCGTCATCAACACCGTAGAAATCAAATGCTAGAGTTGTACGATCGCTCACTGTGTACTTCAAATACGCTTTGTAAGATGTGTTATCAGTCTCGTTGTGGTAGCTAGTCACTTGACCTGCACCCCAGTCAACACCATTTGCATATTGAACGCCAGTAGCTTGACCCAAACCAAGTTGCATAAACAGGCTGTCAGTTAGGTTACCATTTAGACCTAGAGAGTGTAGGTAGCTCCATGACGTGTCAGACCAAAGCGCTGGTGCGTAATCATCTTCGTGAAGCAGCCAAGGTGCTGTAAATTGGTCTGCGCCAAAGTAGCTTAGGTTGAAATCACCAAGTTTAGCGTTCAGTTCGAAACCACGGTAAGTACCAGGTACAAAGCTCCAAACGTTACCGATTGTACCGTTACCACCAGCCTGTAACATACCGAAACGAGCATTAAAGTTTTCGTTTGCTTTGAATTTCAGCGCTGCTTTGTAAACTTTAAGCTGCTGACCATCACCTGCACCCCAGTCTAGGTTGTTACAAGTTGAGATTTCGTTACATAGGTAGCCTTCGTTTGAATTGTAAAGACTATCGTTGTAAAGATCGCCAGAGTAGTAAGCCGCAACATCTGCGCCCACCCAACCATCGTGGTAGCCAGAAGTGAAGTCTAAAATTGCGTTGTAAGAAGAGTAGTTTAGACGACTCCAACGGTCACCATTTTCACCGCCGGGCTTACCTGTTGTACGAGTTCGTGAACGAGTATCAACTATGAATAATGCATTCAGACTTGAGTCTTGCATAAATTCGTTCACTTTCTCTACGTACTCGCCACCTGCTGCACTTTCAGTAGACGCTGTAGCTGGAGCGACAGCAACAACACCAAACATTGCTGCGGTTAACGCTGAAACCTTAAAAAATTTGTCCATGGAAAAACTCCTAAAAATGGATATAGCTGTATTTTTCTATCTCACCTTTAGTTGGCCGCCGAAGGAGAGAAGTAAATTCCTGATCAAACCTCATTATTTCTAATTTGGCTTTTTTTAGTTCCTGCATACACACCGTGTATCCACGTGATTAAGACTAACTTCGCAGCTAAAAACATCCAAATGGAACTTATTTTTTTTCTAAAAAAATATGAGCCACTCCAAAGTTCCATATAACTTATTGATCCAGATCTTATTTTTAACAACATCAACACAACACAACAAATTATTATTTAAAATCAAACATTTAAATTGAACTTAAAAGTATCAACTTGAAGTCACTCGCAGACTAAAAAAGCCAAAAAAACCAATAACCCAAGGTTCGATCTTGATCACTGAAAAGAACAAAGGCATCAATTACTCAATAAAAAAACACTTAATTATGAACAAGAAAAAGCCCCGCATGCTTAGCATACGGGGCTTTTAGTTACTTTTTAGCTTTTTTGAGAAGACTTAATTCATCAGTTCGAGTAAGTCTTGTTCTGTTTTAATTTCGATACCCAGTTCTTGTGCCTTTGCGAGCTTCGAACCTGCATTTTCACCAGCAAACAAAATATCGGTTTTCTTAGAAACACTACCCGTCACTTTAGCCCCCAGTGCTTGGAGGGCTTCTTTGGCTTCTGTACGCCCCAGTTGAGAAAGTGTTCCCGTTAATACTACTGTTTTACCTTCTAATGGTAATTCCCCCACCTGCTCAGTAGTATTAATCTCTGGCCAATGAATTCCTTGTTCAAGCAAATCTTTAACCACCGCTTGGTTCTGTTCTTCACTAAAGAAAGTCGTAATATGTTGAGCAACCACAGCACCGATGTCTTGCACTTCAATCAACTGCTCTTCGGTAGCATTTTGGATCGCTCCCAACGTTTTAAAGTGCATTGCTAAGTTTGCTGCGGTTGCCTCGCCAACTTCACGGATCCCCAGTGAATACAAAAACCGAGGTAAAGTTGTTTCTTTGGATTTTTCTAACGCATTCACAATATTCTGCGCAGACTTTGGCCCCATGCGATCTAGTACGGTTAAAATCCCCGCTGATAACTTAAATAAGTCAGCAGGAGTTTTCACCATCTCACGATCAACAAGCTGCTCGATCACTTTATCGCCTAAACCGTCAACGTCTAACGCTTTACGAGAAACAAAGTGTTTTAGCGCTTGTTTGCGTTGGGCTTGGCAAACTAAGCCCCCCATACAACGTGTTACCGCTTCTCCTTCGATCCGCTCAACATGCGAACCACAAACAGGACACTGAGTTGGGAAAACAATATCTCGAGCTGTTTCTGGTCGACGCTCTTTGATGACAGATACGACTTGGGGAATAACATCGCCAGCACGGCGGATCACAACGTGATCACCAATCTTGACCTGCAGACGTTCTATCTCATCTGCGTTATGAAGCGTCGCATTACTTACCGTTACCCCGCCAACAAATACAGGCTCTAGTTTAGCAACAGGTGTAATCGCACCAGTGCGACCGACTTGGAACTCCACTTCATTCAGTGTCGTCATTTCTTCCTGTGCTGGGAATTTGTAGGCAATCGCCCAACGTGGAGCGCGAGCAACAAACCCCAGACGCTCTTGCACGGCAATATCGTCAATTTTAATAACGACACCATCGATCTCATAAGGGAGGGCATCACGACGCTGCAATATATCTTGGTAGTAAGCTTTTACATCCGCCAAGCTTTCAACTCGCTTAGTTTCCGGGCACATTGGCAGTCCCCAAGATTTGATTTGCAAAAAGCGTTCGTAATGACTTGCTGCCAATTCTGCGCCTTGCACCACGCCTACACTGTACGCATAGAAGCTAAGCGGACGAGAAGCCGTAATACGTGAATCCAATTGTCGTAAGCTACCTGCCGCAGCGTTACGTGGATTAACAAAGATTTTCTCGCCTTTCTTCCTTGCTAATTCATTGAGCTTTTCAAACCCAGCTTTCGGCATAAAGACTTCACCACGAACTTCAAGACGATTTGGCCAGTCATTACCCCTGAGTTTTAAAGGAATGGCTTTAATCGTACGCACATTCTCTGTGATGTTTTCACCCGTAGTACCATCGCCTCGAGTGGCCGCCTGAACTAACACGCCATTCTCATATAACAAACTTACGGCGAGTCCATCCAATTTAGGCTCACAACAGTATTCTTTCACACTCTGGCTGCCCACGCGCTCTTGTGCGCGCTTGTGGAAACTATCAAGTTCACTATCATCAAACGCGTTATCAAGCGAAAGCATCGGTACTTCATGTGTCACTTGGCTAAACGCAGAAAGAGGTTGTCCACCGACACGTTGGCTTGGCGAGTCTACGGTTATTAAGTCAGGGTTCTCAGCTTCAATATCCAGTAACTCTCGCATTAAACGGTCGTACTCGGCATCAGGGATCTCTGGGTTATCTTCCACGTAGTAACGCACAGCGTGGTAATGCAACGACTCTTTTAGTTCTTCTAGTCGCTGAAGTACTGATTCAGACATAGTAAAGCCCCGTGTATTTTCAATCGGTGAGGTTGGGAAATCCAAGAAAAAGGGCTCCATCCGGAGCCCTATTATTATTTGCTGTTAAGATTATGCGTTAGCGGCATTAAACTCAACTATTTGACGTCGATAAGATGCTAAACGATCTGGCGTCATTAAGTTGCGCTGGTCATCAAGTACGTTACCACCTAAGTCATCAGCAATTTGCTGCGCAGTTCGGAGCATTAAGTTGAAGTTCTGTTCAGCCTCGCCATAACAAGGCAATGTCATGAAGAATGAAATACCCTTAGTTGTAAACTCAGCAGGATCAGCATGCTCAAACGTACCAGGGTGCATCATATTAGCGACGCTAAACAGCACTTTGCCGTTACCGGACAAGTCAACATGACGATGGAAAATATCCATCTCGCCATAAATTAGACCGTTTTGTTGCATACTTTCAAACAAAGCAGTACCAACAAATGGCTCTTCACCAGCACAGTGCACATTCAATACAATCACTTGCATTTCAGGTTCTGGCTTTGGCTCTTCCTTAGGCTCTGCAACGACAGGCTCACTAACCGTTTCGACTTGCTGTTCTTTCTCCGTAATATCAAACGCGGCGGGAATAACGTCTTCTTCCACAGCAGGCTGGAATGGCTCTTCAGCTACTGTTGCTTGAACAACAGGCTCAACGTCCTCTTCTTTATCTTTTTCTGCAACAAATGAAGGGATGTCATCCGGCTCCTGCTGCGTCTGTTTGACTTCAGATGGACCACCGAATAACGGGTCAGATTCAAACTTGTTGTCGAAAGAGCTCGCCATCCCAAAATCTGGTTCTTTGCGATCTTTGCGAATGATCTCAAAGTCATCTTCAGGAGCGGGAGCGAAGTCTCGTTCTTTCTCAACAAGATCATTTTTGTCTTCTTGGTCAACATCCAGCTTACCAAGTGGCTTGTTGCCAAACTTTGCTTTGCCTTCTTTTTTACTGCTCCATAAACCATGAAACAGTAATGCCGCGATGGCTAATGCGCCAACAACAATGAGTACGAATCGCAATTCCTGCATTATTTACTCTCAATATACTTGTTTTTACTACTCGCAGTTCCTTGAGCAGCAACCCAAGTGCAATAAATCTGAATGATACGTTTACTTTACCAAAACTATATGTAGATTTAGAACAACTTAATGCAAGAAGTTCCGTTTTTTGTTGTGATTCTTGCCACGATTCCACTT
>NZ_JAWPOL010000059.1:0-7213 GCF_033391095.1 Vibrio sp. Vb0667
CACCGTAAGGTCAACGGATTGGTCTGGTTTTACATAGTCTAGGTCTTATTCGTAGCCTAATCGAAATACTTCCACGTTTTCGGCTATGTCTTGCGTTCGTCATAACATCCCGCAAGGTTACCCAACAAATGTAACGTTTTATTATCAAAGGGTCTAATGAGAGATTGATCTACTTTTTAAACAAGATACTAGTAATTAGAATGTTAGTAGGAATAGCAGCCACACATCTCCTATTTCACAGTACAACCTAAAAAGTTAACGCTCAAAAAAAGAACATTATTTCATAAGATTTTAGCTATAGGGTGCGAAATAGCGTTATTTGACGAGAAAAACAGAAAAAATCAATACAAACAAAAATCCCCAGCAATGCGCGATCACATCACTGGGGATTTTTTCATCAATATAAAATCTAAGTCAGCTTAAGTTACTTTTTATCCGACTTTTCCTTATACATTTCTTCAATTTCATCTTGGTATTTGTCATTGATGACTTTACGACGAAGTTTTTGAGTTGGCGTTAACTCACCATCATCCATAGAGAAAGCTCTTGGTAACAGTTTAAACTTCTTCACTTGTTCAAACTTTGCCAACTCTTTTTGAAGATCGTTCACACGCTTCTCAAGCATTTCGACCACCTGGTGGTGCTTAATCAACTCAACGCGATCGTGATATTTGATATTCAGCTCTTTCGCGTACTCTTCTAGCGAGTCATAACAAGGCACGATAAGCGCAGAAACAAACTTACGAGTATCCGCAATGACTGCGATTTGCTCGATGAAGTGGTCTTTACCAATCGCACCTTCAATCATTTGTGGAGCGATGTATTTACCACCTGAAGTTTTCATCAACTCTTTGATACGATCGGTGATGAACAAGTTGCCATTTTCATCAATGTAACCAGCGTCGCCCGTTTTTAGGAAACCGTGCTCATCAAAGGTCTTTTCCGTCTCTTCTGGCATTTTGTAATAGCCACGCATCACCATTGGACCACGAACCAGAATCTCGTTGTTTTCGCCGATCTTAACCTGTGCGCCAGGCATCGACATACCAATAGAGTCGGGGTTAAAACATTTATCATCCCAACACGATACTGTCGCCGTGGTTTCAGTCATGCCGTAGCCCAACTTAACGTTGATACCAATCGCATGGAAGAATCGACCGATGGTTTCATCCAGCTTTGCACCACCACAAGGCATAAAGTTGATTTGCCCGCCAAGTAGCGCACGCAGTTTGCTCAGAACCAACTTATCCGCCAAAGCGTATGACTTACGCAGCAAGAGCGATGGCTGACGTTTTTCTTGATGACAAGCGGCCATTTTTGCGCCCATGTTGACTGCCCAAGTAAACATGATCTTACGATGAATCGGCGCGCGAGACACTTTCTCGTGAATCGCAGAGAAGATCTTCTCATAGAAACGCGGTACGGCACACATCACGGTAGGTCGCACCTGGCTCAGTGCATCACGTACTTGCATGGTGTCTTGCAAATAGCAGTTGGTCGCCCCTTTGTACAATACATAAAAGGTCCAAGCGCGCTCAAATACGTGTGACAACGGAAGGAAACATAATGACACGTCACTTTGAGAAAGGCTCAAGCGCTGATCGTGCCCTTCCAATTGCGCCGCAATGTTTGCGTAGTCCAACATAACGCCTTTTGGCTGGCCTGTTGTACCCGAGGTGTAGATCAGCGTGAGTAGATCATCTTCTTTTGCCTGATCTAAACGCGCGTCCAATTCAACTTGATATGTAGCGTCGCCTTTGGCAACAAATGCTTGCCAAGAGATAACGAAATCATGATCGCCAAGTTCTATATCATCAGACATCGCAACAATGAGCTCTAACTGTTCGCACTGGTCGAAAATGCTCACTGCTGCATCAAATTGAGGCTGTTCACCAACAAACAGAACTTTGACGTCTGCATTGTTAATGATGTACGCCGACTGGGCGGCAGTATTGGTTGGGTAAATAGGTACTGTCACGCTGCGTAATTGCAGTGCTGCGATATCAGCGATCGTCCATTGCGGCATGTTGTTCGAGAAAATGCCGATCTTATCTTGGACTCCTAATCCCTGAGCCAAAAGTGCAAGTGATAAAGCATCAACTTGCTGACCAAATTGCGTCCACGTAATACCTTGCCACTCCTCACCCACTTTATGCTTGAGTGCAACGCGTGTACCACCGTTCGCAATTTGTTCACGAATACGTTTAACGATATGAAAATCTAACTTGGCCATTCTTTTACTTACCTTTTGGCTTACAGGCGTAAGCTAATTGAGCGAACAAGTGTACTCACGGCTTGCTAAAACGCAACTGACCAGTATCAAACTTATCACTAATAAGAGACAACTATCACTTATACGTCGCGAACGTACCTCAAATTGCTGAATGATTACTCTATTTAACTTACTGTTTCGATTGTTGATTACGAAAACAAAAAGCCCCGAGAGACAAAAATCGCTCGGGGACCAATGAATTGTAAAAATTGATGATTACCAATATGGTCTAATCGAGAAGACCAAACGTCATCTTATTTTGCGGCAACGACTTCACCACAAGTGATCATCAGTTGATCGCGCAGCCAAATGTGGCCTTTATCTTTTTCGCTTGATTCATGCCAGCTTAAGAAGCCGCTGATTTCTTTGTTCGCAAATGGGAAATCAAGAATTTGCAGTTGATCGCTGTTTACCGCATTTTCCGCCATCCAACGTGGTGCAATAGTCACAAGCTCAGATTGACCCACCACGTATAGTAGGTTGCTTAAACTAGAACCTTCATACGCCGCTTGGCAATCCAGTTCACGGTACGCTTGCTCTGAGAAACTACGTTGGCCATGCACTTTCGATAACTTCGCATGCTTTTCGTTAAGCAGTTGCTCAGCCGTCACACCACCTTGAATGCGTGGGTGTGTTTTTGATGCGATAACCACTAATTCATCTTTGAAGATTTCAGTACTTGAGAAACCTTGCTCATCAAAACGAGCGTAGTCGATCACGAAATCAATTTCTTGGTAGCGCATACGCTCAGACAACAAACGGTCAAATTCTGCATCTAGGTGAAGCTGAACGTTTGGTGCTTGTTGATTCACTTTTGCCATGATCTTCGGAGCAAAACGCATGTCACAAGGGCTGCAAATCGCAAGCTTGAATAAGCGAGTCGAAGATTCTGGTTGGAATACAGAGCTAGGAAGTTCATTGCGAATCAGCTGTAGTGCTTGGCGAATAGGGCCAAACAGTTGACGAGCTCGTTGCGTAGGCTGAATACCACGGCCTTGGCGCATGAATAGCTCGTCGTTAAACATCACTTTTAAGCGTGCCACGGCGTTACTTACTGCCGGTTGAGACATGCCTAGGTTATGTGCTGCACGAGTAATATTTTGCTCTTGCATTACAGCATCAAATACAGTCAGTAGGTTTAAATCTACACCACGCAAAGTGCTTTCCATACGGTAGCTAGCAATTGCGCTCATCGCGTCTTTCTTCTCTAACATTGAGTGCGCCTCTTTTGTAATCGTCAACTTTGTTCATTAAATTCATAACGAATAGAATCCCATCTCGCACAAAAGACGGCGGCTGGATTCGAATCATTTTACGAATAGATAACCTAACTTTTTATTATATTTATCGTCCGGATACTTCCGGCTCGAACTGTACTATCAACTAATCGATTGCGGTTTCGCAACTAGATTGATATTTAATCAGTAAATTTTAGCCAATTAGGTATTTATTTGTTAAATAACAAATACTTGATAAAAACATAAAAAACTATAAAACACGTAAAAATGCATTCTTTGAGGACGTATTTAGCAAATTGATAGGACAGGCGGTCAACACAAGCATGCATTTAGCTCAGTTATTAGTTGGAATAAGAACAACAGATGACAGCTATATCTCTGATTGAATTTTGCACTTATCAGTCAAATTATCAGCAAATACACACTGAATAGAAATGAGAGAGGAAGAATAAAAATGCAGCCTTCCAAACAGAAAGGCTGCAACAAAATCGTGTCAAAAATGGAAGGAACAATGTACTTAGAACAACGTACTTAAATGTTCGACACGTAACTTGGAAAATCAACCTGCTCCCACAGCTGTCTGGATAACTCTGCTTTTGAATCCCATGCACCTTGCAGTACCCAATGAACAATAGCCTGAGCAACATCTGGGTATTTCACACTTTCGGCTTGTTGCTCCTTTAGCCACTGGCGTACTGCGGAAATGTCTAAGCTCTCCATCGACATCGCAAGCCCTAAATCTTCTAAGGTCGCAACATTGCTCTGCTGCTCGAATTGACCCGCGAGTGGCTTTAGTAACAATTTTTTCCCCAAAGACAAGGCTTCTGAAGGAAGCTCAAACCCACCATTAGCAATGACACCACTACAGCGATGCAAATGATGCTGGAAGTTGCTGTGGCATAAAGGGCGCAGTTCTATGTTTTCTACCTGCTCACATTCGATCACATCCGGGTGATAACAGATAAACGCTTGTTGATTAAAGTGGAACAATAAGTCCGAGATATCTTCAATCGATTCGAACGGTAGATACACCAACACGAAGTCGTCGTTTTCTGCTTGGCTATCGACGGTATGCACTATCGGTGGTAACAAAGGTTGATCAAAATGATGCCAATGCAAACCAAGGTGGTGTTGAGAAGGCGCAAAGTATTCAATGACGGATTTATCTAACCAACTTGCTCCCTTTAGTGGCACCGGATAACGGAAAGCATTTTGGTGGCTGATACCAATAGAAGGCTTATTTTGTTGTCTCGCTGCCCACGCAGTCACAGGTTCGAAATCATTAATGATAAGATCGTAGGACGATAGATCGAGTTGCTTAACTTCTTTGAAAAACTGCACCAAATTGTTATTCAATGCTGTTTTCGCGTAGTTTACAGAGCCTTTTTCGGTAATAAAGGTGAAGCCTCGGCGAGTCTGGTAATCGCCAAATGCTTCCATTGAAAAGTATTTTTCCGGCGCTCGCCCAGAAAACAAAAAGTCGACCTCAACATCGTGCTCTTTAAACGCATGACTCATCGCCCTTGCGCGTGCAATATGTCCGTTTCCTGTCCCTTGAACACCGTACAAGATTTTCATCAATTAGCCTCCTAACATCGCAATCGCTAATCCACCACAAAGACTGCCAAGCAGTGCACCAATGATGACATCGGTAAAAAAGTGCACACCCAATAAGATTCGCGCGGTTCCGATTAAACTTGCCCAAAAGAATGCAGCAACGCCTAGGCTCGGATAGAAATGATCAATCAGCGTCGCCATGACAAACGCAGCGGCAGTGTGTCCTGAAGGAAGACTATAGCGATCAGAGGGGGTAATAAAAGCAGGAAGGAGTGCACTAAGCTCTTCAGGGCGACGACGCTTAAAACTATTTTTCAGCGTCCAATAAATTGGTAGCTCGATAGCAAAAGCAAGTAAACCCGCCAGTAAAAACCAGACTCCTTGCTCCTTATCTAAATACCAAGCTAATAACCCCAACACCAAGTAAAGATGCCCGTCACCACTGTGGGAAACTCCTTTACTGATATTGGCGACTTGTTGATTAAAACGGTGCTTAAGACAAACACTAGAGAGCGCTAAATCAAACTTAGCAATGGTTGCAATTGGCTGTGTAATTGTCTCTATGGTTCTCATGTGACCTTTCCTTACTTTGACAACGCCTTTTTGTGAAAAGTAGGAGGTTTAGGTGACAACAGCATGACGGGAGTTTGGACAATTAATGACAAAGGCCAAATTAAGGTGTGCCCAACGATTTATCTATTGGGCATAACCATAAAAATAGAACATTAAGAAGGGTTTGATGGTTGCGGTTGAGGGGTGTCTATATACCAGACTTTTCTCTTCTTGCGGCAGGCGCGCAAAGAGCCTGTCGTCATGTCACCATCTTTTGTTAGCTCATAGCTCAGTGAGCGGCAAGTATAGTTTCCCGACAGTTCATGCTCTATACTCGTTTTCTCCGTTTTACTCGAGTTAGGCTCTAGTAGAGGGTTAGGCTGAGTAGATAAAATGTCACGATTTATCACATTGCTGCGCGCATAATCCTTATGGACATAACCTTTTATCACTCCTTTCTGTTCAACGAGAAACCAAGGTTGATCAACCACTTTTGCTAGCACATTAAAGACTTCCCCTTTCGATAATACGCCAAGCTTTGCCCCTTCAAGACTCGGTTTGGAGCGTAGGTTTAATGTGGTCTTAGAGCGGTAAGAGACATCCATAAACTCTACTGGGTTTGAGGTATCGACACCTTCAGTGGTTGGTCGGAAAACTTCCGCTTGCTGTTTCTCACTAGGCTGGACACGGATCTTCCACCAAGAATACGTTTCCGGATCTTTACCTTTAAACTTATTTCGGCTGTCAGACTCAAGGGCAACAAGCATCTGATTCAAGAACGATTCGCGTCCTTCATAACTCAAAAATCGATCCATTTGATCATTGATGACCATGACGCTCTGTGAGTGATCATTCATAACAACGGGGGAAGCCACTTCCACATAGGTCTGCGATTGAAACAGCTGACAACCCGACAAGCTGACCAGAGTAAGTACTATGGCTGAACGTCCAAATTGTTTTGTTAACCTCATTCTTTCCCTAACCCTTATATTTCTTTTACCTAGTGCAACTGCACTACTATAAATGGTCATTCAAAACTTTTGCCAAACAATTCGGACCTTTGTGTGACAAGTCGCAATCCCGATGCTTGTTTTGGTAATGAAACGTCGCAAACTTGATGAGAACTTACTTCTTCTAGCACGTTTCTATCGCATCATGTCGTTTCACTTAGTGCATCATTTTTTTCAAGCAAACGAAAAGACTCATCCGATATGAATAAAAAATCGACTTTAGGGTTGACGCGCTTCATGGAGTGCGGTACTAATTTGTTAACTTAATTATGTGGAAAGCTTAACAACTATGTCAGCTCATTTTTCTATCCTGCTTAGCCTCCTCCTGATCGTGACCAGTTCGCGCGGGTAGGCTGTGGAAGAAAAATAACCACACCAATTTCTAAGAACCCGCATGAGAATGCGGGTTTTTTTATATCTAAATACTGGAAGTAAACGATTCACTTGCGCAAAAGTGCAGAAATCAGGAAGGAAGCAAACATGAACGATCAGGTCATTATATTCGACACCACATTGCGTGATGGCGAGCAAGCGTTGTCAGCAAGCTTGACGGTTAAAGAAAAACTGCAGATTGCCTATGCGCT